>DASSBQ010000069.1:0-5288 GCA_035698625.1 Nitrospiraceae bacterium | reverse complement strand
CTGTCCGGATCTGATCAATGGAGAACAGCCGGAAAGGAAGACGCACGCCAGCACCAGCGTGGGAATGAATTGATGCATATAGACGAGAGGATCAAGACATATACGCAACAGGGTGCTTACGAATATATACCTTAAGGTTCGGCTTGGAGGACGCTAGGAAACTCCCTAGGCAGCGGCGGGCTCAGATTGAAAACGGGTCAGATTCGGTTGGCGAAGGTGTGCCACCACGAGACGTTAACCCCCGGGGAGTACGAGCTACTGAACACGAGCGAGGCGAAACATTTGCGCGTAGTGTGGTTAGAGGCGCGTGAGCATTCACGTTATGCTGAACGCAGGTTTGCTTAGCGCAGTGGATGCGCGTAGAGTGAATTTCTTTGCGCCTCACCCGCAGGCGCCGCCGTGTTGAGCTAATCCTGAGCGGCCCGAAAGGAAGGAGATCCATCAGTGTTGGATGCCCACGTCATCTCCGTGCTACCCAAGCTGCCACCGCCGATTCTGACGGTGTATCTCGACACCAACCCCGCCAACCCGCGAAACCAGCGATGGCCGTCCGGCGCCCGGATCTGGCTCAAGGCGCGGGCACAGGCCGTCCGGGCGGGCATGGCACGCCAGGAAGAAAAGCTCTTTCAAAAGCAGGTGGAACGCGTCGACCGGTTTCTTGAGAAGCGCGCGAAACGCGAGCGCGGGATCGCCATGTATGCCGGGCCCCAAGCCTGGCATGTGTTGAGATTGCAGGTGGCAGTGGATGACGAATTGCAGTGGGGCCGGGCCTCGCTCAAGCAACTTCTTTGGCTTCTCGATGAACACCAGGCGTGCGGGGTGGTGGTCGTCGACCACTCAGGTGCGCGCTTCTATCGGTTTTGGATGGGCGAGGTCGAGGAACAGAAAACGGCACGGTTTCAAGTGCACACATCCCAGTGGAGAAAAAAGCGTCTGGTGCGGCCCGGACGACCGGCGAAGCAGAAAACGTTCAGCGCGCACAAGGATGCATTTGAGCAGCGCCTCGCGGCGCAGTACGCGAAAATATTCCGCGAGACAGCGACGCGCACCGAACGTTGGGCGCGCAACGAGAAGTTCGACACGGTGTTCCTGGCCGGCTCTGATGAAGCCGTCGAGCGGGTCTGGCGCGACCTATCCCAAAACTTCAGAGAGCGCGCGTCGGCTGTGAAGGGAGATTACGCCCGGCTCTCTGCCGGTCAGTTACAGGAACGCATCTTTCCGGCAATCGAGAAATGGAAGCGCGCCCGAGAATCCGAACAGGTCAAGGAGTTGCTCGCAAATCGTGATCGCGCTCGATCGGTGCGCGGAATCGATGACACCCTGACGGCCTTGCAGGATGGCCGGGTGGAGAAACTCTTCGTATCTCGGGGGATCAGGGGCCGGCTCAGGCAATGTACCAGCTGTGGCCGCGCCGACCGGTCGGCCGACCGCGTCTGTGCCTACTGCGGCGATGAGCGACGCG
This sequence comes from Nitrospiraceae bacterium, assembly GCA_035698625.1. Lineage (GTDB taxonomy): Bacteria > Nitrospirota > Nitrospiria > Nitrospirales > Nitrospiraceae > DASSBQ01. The sequence continues at coordinate 3,826 of DASSBQ010000069.1, read as the reverse complement.
TCGTGACGCTGCGAGAGATTCTCCCGGACCTGGCACGAAAATTCGGGACATCCGTCGAAGTGGTCGCCGGCCCCGCGGCCGCGAAGTTGAAGGCCGCAGGGGGGTTGGCTGCGTGGCTGCGCTCATAGCAAGCGCCTCATTCCTCGACCAGTGTGAACGGAAGGCGAGAAACGATCATGCAACCGGCACTTCGAGGAGGTAGATTTCTCCTTTGAGGTCCGGGTGCAGATCGCACTGAAAGGTGAACTGGCCGTGATGCTGCGTGATGAATCGAATGGTCAAGGTCTTTCCAGGAGCTACATAGAAACCGTCGATCCCTTTGCCATACGCTTCAATGTCCTCTCCTTCGCCGTGGATAGAAAGGCCGCTCAGCATCGAGGACGTGAAGCCGTGGCGAATATTGTCCTCGTTCCGGATGGCGATGACCGTAGGGAATCCTGGATGAATCGGCATCGTCTTGGTCCGGAGGAAGGTGCTGTCCCGGATCGTAATCTCAATGCGCTGCTCCCGGACTTCCACGGCCCATAACATTGCTTCCGGCCATGGAAAGACCAGCAGCGTGAGCGCGAAGCTGATGAGGACCGGCTTTCTGCAAAGATAGAACAATGCGTTCGTCATTCACCACCTCCATGTAGGTTCGTCACGAAGAATTGTGTGAGATTCCTTCATTCAACGCGTCGTGATCTTGCAACAACATGATGAATCATTCGGGTCGAGGCTCGCAACGGTCCGAGGAAGACCGTCGTACTATGCCGCACACGCATGAGAGAATCCACTTTGTTCTGGAGCGGACGTCATGCTGAACTCCGAGCGGGATGCCGGACGATCGGTTGTCGTGCTGGGGCTGACACCGCCCTATTTGGCACCACTCTCTCACGAGGCCCTCTACGAGATCGACCTTGGCGTGCTGAAATCGGAGACCGAGGCGACACATGGGGATGGATAGTACAACGGCCGTCATATTTCCGAACCTTGGCGGCCGTGTGACTTCATGGCACATCGACACATGAATCTGCGGAGCCGCGTGGAGCCGACACAGTCATGAGCCAGCGAACCTCTCTCCCCAATCCAGCCAACCGCGCCTTCGTCGAAGAGTTATACGGTGCCTTTCTGCGGGACCCTTCGTCGGTCTCTTCGGACTGGCGGGGCTACTTCGAGACGCTGGACCGCGACGGCGGCCACCAGGCGCTTGAGGGTATCGACGAGAGCGCCGGCACTGCTACGGAGACCTCCCGTTCGCTCCGCGCGGAAGCCGCTGCTGCGCAGCAGGATCGAGTCACGCGGCTTGTGCAGGCGTACCGGGCCCGCGGCTACACCGCGGCCGAAATCGATCCGCTCGGGCGACGCACCCCCATCCATGTGGAGCTGACTCCTGAATTTTATGATTTGACGGAGGCGGACCTGGACCGGAGATTCTTCGCACACGGGCTTGCGGACACAGGGTTTCTCACGTTGCGTGAAATCTTGGAACGCCTGCGGGGGGCCTACTGCCGCTCGATCGGCGTGCAGTTCATGCACATCGATGACCCGGAGCAGCAGGCATGGCTTCGGGAGCGGATGGAACGGACACAGAATCGCGTTCATCTCAAACGGGACGAGCAACTCCGCATCCTTGCCCGTTTGACCGACGCCGTCATTTTCGAAGAGTTCATCCAGCAGAAATATCCCGGGGCCAAGAGTTTCTCGCTCGAAGGCGCGGAAGGCTTGATCCCGTTGCTGGATCTCGCCATTGAGACCGCCGGCGAGCAGGGTGTTGAAGAAATCGTATTGGCGATGGCGCATCGGGGGCGGTTGAACGTCCTGGCGAATATCGTCGGGAAGCGTCCGCGGGAGATCTTCCATGAATTCGAAGATGCGCTCGATCCGCTTCCGGAGGGCCGTGGTGATGTGAAATATCATCTGGGCCACAGCGGAGATTGGATCACGGCGTCGGGACGAAAGGTCCACTTGTCTCTCTGCTTCAACCCGAGCCACTTGGAATTCGTGAATCCGGTCGCACTGGGACGCACGCGCGCGAAGCAAGATCGGGCGGGCGACGAGTCCCGCGCCCATGTCATGGCGCTTCTCATCCATGGCGACGCCTCATTCGCGGGTGAGGGAGTCGTGCAGGAATCCCTGAATTTGAGCCGGCTCGAAGGATACCGCACGGGCGGGACGCTGCATGTCCTCATTAACAATCAGATAGGCTTCACAACACCGCCGGAAGAAGCGCGGTCGTCACCCTGGGCGACCGATGTGGCCAAGATGCTTCAGATTCCGATTTTTCACGTCAACGGAGAGGCTCCCGAAGCGGTGGCCCAAGTCGTGCGCCTCGCCATGGATTTCCGCCGAACATTTCGGAGCGATGTCGTGGTCGACATGTATTGTTTTCGCCGGCATGGTCACAATGAAGGGGACGAGCCCAGCTTTACGCAACCACTGATGTATCACGAGATTGAGAAGCGCCGGCCGCTCCGCGAGTATTATCTCGACCATCTTCTGCGTCTTGGCGAGGTGAGCCGCGATGAGGCGGATCGAGTCGCGCGGGAGCGCAGGGCCGCGCTCGAGCGTGATCTCTCGGAAGCGCGCAGCTCGGCCTATGTCCCGCTTCGCGAAAAACCGGCGGGAATCTGGACCGGCTACTACGGCGGAACAGGCGGTGATGAGGAAGATATTCGGACCGCGGTCGAGCGAGGCAGACTCACGAAAGCGATCGAGATGCTCACGGGCTTGCCCGAGAGGTTTCATCCCCATCCTAAGCTGGCCCAGTGGCTGGGACGCCGGGGCGAGATGGCAGGCGGCGGACGTCTGCTCGATTGGGCGACAGCTGAAGCCCTGGCGCTCGCCACGCTTGCAGAGGAAAGAATCCGGATCCGTTTGTCGGGCCAAGATACGCCCCGTGGGACCTTTAGTCAGCGGCATGCGGTTTTGCACGACACCGAAAACGGACGGACGTATATGTCGCTTCAGCATATCGCGTCCGACCAGGCGCCGGTGGAGATTTACAACAGCCCGCTGTCCGAGGCCGGGGTGGTCGGATTTGAATATGGGTACAGTTTGGACTGTCCTGACGGGCTCATCCTTTGGGAGGCGCAATTCGGCGATTTCGTCAATGCCGCCCAGGTGATCATCGATCAATTCATGGTGAGCGCCGAAGAGAAGTGGCGACGCCTGAGCGGGCTTGTGCTTCTCTTGCCTCACGGCTTCGAAGGTCAGGGCCCGGAACATTCGAGTGCCCGCCTCGAGCGTTTTCTCGAGCTTGCCGTCAATGACAACATTCAAGTCGCGAACCCGACGGCGCCGGCTCAATACTTTCACCTGCTGCGACGCCAGGCGCTTCGCCGGTGGCGGAAACCCCTGGTGATCATGACTCCCAAGAGTCTGCTTCGCCATTCGCAGGCCGTGTCACCTCTGGAGGATTTGGAGCAAGGCCGGTTCCGGCGCATTCTATTCGACCGGACCGTTGCGCGAGACCAAGTCGGCCGCGTATTGCTCTGCAGCGGGAAAGTTTACTATGAGCTTGTACGAATGCGCGAAGAACTCGAGCGTCCCAATGTCGCGATCGTGAGGCTCGAGCAGCTCTATCCGCTGCACGACGATGAACTCCGGGAAGCGCTGGCTGATTGTCCGACTAAGACGCCGGTGGTCTGGGTCCAGGAGGAACCGGCCAACATGGGAGCGTGGCGGTATCTGTTTGCCCGATTCGGCGAGCGGCTCTTCGAGACCTGGCCCTTTTCAGGGGTGTGTCGTCCGGCCTCGGCCAGTCCTGCGACGGGATGGGGAGCGCTTCATAAAATTGAGCAACGAAAACTCTTCAAGGCGGCGTTCGATGTCCATTGAGCTCAAG
>DASSBQ010000068.1:0-3032 GCA_035698625.1 Nitrospiraceae bacterium | reverse complement strand
ACGAGAGCGATGAAGAGCGCGGCCCCGAGGTGCGAGACGAGCGTCGCGCCCGCGAGAACGATCACCGCGCCGAGCGGCCCGCCGATCCAGTGCCACCAGTGCGTCTGCCGCAGCGATGCGGCCGACGGCGGCGACGGCCGGAGGAGGACCAGGGCGAAGATGGCCGTGACGACGGTTCCGGCAATCGAGAAGAGGGCCGCGTAGTACGGGCTGCCGATGACTTCGCGGAACTTGCTGTTCGCGGAAGCCTGGATGGCAATGCAGGCGCCGGCCGCGGCCGCGAGGAGGGCGTAGGTGAGGTATTGGTTCATGTGGGGCGTTGTAGCAAGACTAGATGTACAACGCCATTTTCACTCCCGAGGGAACCGAATGACACCTTTCCATGATGGCCACGGCGCCGACGAAGACGCAGGTCGGAGGCGCCAGGAAGCACAAACTTGCGCAGCACCGTGCCTGTTGTGACACTCCGCGGGAGTCTACCTTGGATCCGGCGCTGCTTGTGCGGATCTTTCGGCCGCTCAGCCGATTCGTCCAAGCGCCTTCTTTACGAGCTCAGCACCAGAAAGATACCCCGCAATCGGTATTAGTTCTCCGGTCGAAAGCGCTCACAAGGCATAAAATGCGCGATTATTACGGCGAAAGTCCGACCCGAGGCTCCGGTAGTGATGAGCATCGCGAATGGAGATGCAACGAATCAGTCTGCGCTGACAGACTACCTCTCGACAGGTGAGAGGTCCCCACTCTTCCTAGCAGGCAATGCACTGGACGTTTTGAGATCGTTTCCGTCCGCCTGCATTGACTTCTGCATGACCAGCCCGCCGTACTGGGGCCAGCGAACCTATTCCAACGGTGGCATCGGCCTCGAACCTCACTGGCGGGATTATGTCCGGCGCCTTCTCGCGATCTTTGCGGAGGTGAAACGGGTTCTCAAGTGGACAGGCTCCTTCTGGCTTAATATCGGCGACGTCTACGACAAGAAGTGCCAGCTCGGCATCCCTTGGCGTGTCGCCCTGGCCATGATGGACGACCAGGGGTGGATTCTGCGTAATGACGTCGTTTGGAACAAGGTAAAGGGCGGCATGGACAACGCTAAGGACAAATTCCGCAATGTACACGAGCCTGTGTTTCATTTCGTGAAGTCCAACAAATACTACTACGACGCCGACGCCATTCGAAAGCGGCCCGGCCAGTCGAAGGTGATCAACGGTTCTGTCGTCTCGGCCACGGGGGTTTCCGGTGTGCGCTACCGGCGGCAAATCGAGTTGTCTACGGCGCTGAACCACCAGGAAAAGGCAGCCGCTTTCGCCGCCCTCGAGCGGATCTTGGGCGAGGTCCGTGAAGGGAGGCTCGCCGATTTTCGCATGATCATTCGGGGTCAGCAACGCACCACTCACTCGGACTCGTCGCAGGTCTCCGGCCGCGCCCGCGAGATGGCGGAGAAGGGCTACTACTTTCTTAAATACCACCCCAATGGGGCGAAACTCGGCGATGTGTGGGATATCATCCCCGAAGATACGCAGAAGCGCAAATCTCACTTCGCTCCTTACCCGGCAGACCTGTGCCGGATGCCACTCCTTGCAAGCTGCCCCGAGGGAGGCATTGTGCTGGACCCATTCTGCGGCACGGGCACTACCAATTTGGTTGCGTTTCAGGTCGGGCGGCGATCTGTCGGCATTGATCTGTCCGCCGACTACCTCCGAATCGCTCAAGAAAGGTGCAGATTGTTGTTATGACCAAGCCTCAGGGTTCACCCGCGGCCGCCACCCAAATCGCTGAGCTTTACGGGCTCCCGACCCACCAGCCCGCCGATTGGAAGTCGCTTGCCAAGTCCCAACCGTGTCCGTTTCTTGCACGAAAGTGTTTGAAGAACCGAAAGAGTAGCCCTAACCAGACAATCGGTACTTGCACAATGATTCATGGCAAGGACCGCCTTCCCATTTTGATATGCCCGTTCCGCCTGCTCGAACGCAGTCAAGTCTTTACTGACTGCACACACCTGCTGCAACTGCACGAGCCAGGCAATGAGCTGAGGATCGTGGCAGAATTGGGGGTGCCGGGCGGGAGCGTCGACTATTGTCTGGTGTCGGTACGCGACGGGAAACCGCGCGACTTCGTGGGCATCGAGTTGCAGACGATGGACACCACGGGCACGGCATGGCCGAAACGACAACGGTTCCTCCGATCGCACGGTGTCTCGGTGAATCTGAAGGACGTGGCGGAGAAACCGTTCGGTATGAACTGGAAAATGACAGCGAAAACCATCCTGGTCCAGCTGAACCACAAGATCAAGACGTTCGAACACTTGGGCAAACACCTTGTGCTTGTGCTCCAAGACCACCTTCTCCACTACATGCAGCGAGCGTTCGCCTTTGACCACATTAGGGGAGTTCGGGACGGCGACCCGATGCACTTCTACGCTTACGAGCTTCGAAAAGAAGCCGCCACCTACGAGCTGAGGCTAAAAGACCGGTTGAGCACCGACTCGGCCGGTGTCGCGGCTTGCCTTGGAATACAGGTAGAAGCCAAGGTCGAGCTGACGTCCATTCTCAATCAGATTCAGGAGAAACTGCCTCGAAGCACCCTCCTGACCATCGGTGAGGGTGTCAAGATCCCCATCCCGGAATCGACGGATCGCGCGGCCGACGACGACAGCTGAAGTCGGTCTTGAACCAGAAGTTCGAGGTGGTTTTCCGCGCCGACGCTTGTGACGGTGCCCTTGTCATTGCCCATGGCGGCGCCGTGCGGAACGGCACGCCGTTTCCTATGTCGCCAGACCGTGATCGCTCAGACTCTCAATCCAGGAAGACTCGCATGACGCCTCCATCCTCGCGAAGGCTTCGTAATCTGCTGGCAGTTGAACTATTGGAAGACCGGACGACCCCGGCGACCGCGTTTGCTCTCGGCACCGGGACCAACGCGAACATCCTCGTCGAGTTCGATACCGCGACGCCCGGCACGATCGTGGACACCACAACGATTGGCGGGCTCGGGGCCGTGACAATCGTCGGTATCGATTTCCGCCCGGCAAACGG
>DASSBQ010000067.1:0-4631 GCA_035698625.1 Nitrospiraceae bacterium | reverse complement strand
GGAAAGGATCGGCGAGTCACCCGGGCATTGTCCCTGCCTTATGTCATCGCGCTCGGCATGGGTCTCCATAATCTCGGCGAGGGGCTGGCGATCGGAGCCAGCCATGCGAACGGCGAATGGGTGCTAAGCGGATTGCTCGTTGCCGGATTTGCCCTTCATAATGGCACGGAAGGCTTCGGCATCGTCGGAGCGGCAGGACAGGGCGTCATAAGGACCCGCGATGTGCTGCTGCTGGGTTTGCTGGCCGGCGCGCCGACTTGTGTCGGCACTCTGCTGAGCGGTCTCGCCCTGTCGCCCTACTTTACCATCATCTGGTACGCGTTAGCCGCAGGCTCACTGCTGTATGTGGTGTTTGCGCTCGTCGCCATGACTTACACCAGCACCCGCAAAGTCCATATGGCATATGGGGTGTTGGGCGGCATCGCGCTCATGTTCGTCACCGCCATGATTCTGACATTAGTCGGCGGCATTCGGACTTGATCGGCATCGGTCTCGCGACACTCTCATGGATCATTCCTGTCATCGAGACACCGAGCTTAAAGGCCGCGACGCATCGATGGCCGGCACTCGAGATCTCCTTGAGCGTTTACAGGCGAAGATTCTGACGTCGGTTTCCGATACTCCCCGCGCGGCCGCGTCGATAGCATACCAATGCGGCGACGAGATCACGGCTTTCATCGCCGATCGGCGGGAGCACACATCGACTCCTCCGCCTACGATGGAGTCCCGTTTTTTGGTGATGAGCATCACCAAAACCTTCACCGCCGTCGCCGTCCTTCGACTCGTTGCAGCCCGTAAGCTGCACTTGGACGGTCCACTGTCACGATGGCTGAGGGACATTCCCAATGCGTCCCGCATCACCCTTCGCCACTTGCTTCAACACACGAGCGGACTGCCCGACTACGGTCCGTTGACTGAGTATCATGAGGCCGTGCGCCGAGGCGATCGGCCATGGACACGCGATGAGTTCATGGAGCGAACGAATGCAAAGAAGCTGCTTTTTGAGCCGGGACAGGGGTGGAGTTATTCAAACATCGGCTATATGCTGCTGTGCCGCTTACTGGAGAGTACCGGTAACCGGACTTTTGCGGAGATGATCAGCGCCGAGGTGTGCCGGCCCTTGAACATCCAGCGCACGGCGGTCGTCGAGACCACCGCACAGTTACAAGAGCTGATACCCGGCTACAGTCACTATCTGGCCGAGAAGAACGCTCCCGCCCTGGATGTCCGCGCCCACTACGATCCGGCCTGGATCGCCACCGGAGTGGTGGCCTCCACTGCCTCGGACATCGTTCGGTTCTATCGAGGCCTCTTCGCCGGAGCGCTGCTACCTCCAGCCTTGCTCCAGGAAATGTGTGCGATGCAACGGCCCGTCGCGTCTCATTCACGATTCATCACGCCGAGCTACGGGCTCGGCCTCATGGCTGATCCGGACGGTCCCTACGGGGCGATGTACGGCCACAACGGCGGCGGACCGGGATACAGCGCCTCCGCGTTTCATTTTCGACCGGCCACCGGGGATCCGACCCGCGACATGACAGTAGCGGTTCTTTGCAATACGGAGAATATCGAGGAGGTCGAACTCTTGATGCTGGCCCTGGCCGAAACACTGACCGACCGCCGCGGCTGCAGGGTTTGTGAATGATCCACAGATCGGACCCTGCATGCAGCGGAGTCCGGTACCGACTTGCCGAAACCCGTCCTCAAAAAGCATACCCGCGAAGTCTATGGAAATTGACTTGCAGCACCGGCGGGCCGACTCCGCAACCGGCTTAGTCTATTCGACTCCGTCGAAAGAACGGCTCACCCATTTGATTGAATCCCTAAATCGCGGCTGTTCCGGCCGCATGACCGTTGGGATGCAGCGAACTCTTGTTCTTATTGATTGCGCGGATGATTGCCTCATGGAGGCTATCGGCGGCGGAATCCTTCGTAATATACCCGTCGGCTCCCGCGTCCTTGAGCACATGCTCGATCTGGCTCGCTTGATGGACCGACAGCCCGATGATGACAGTGGATGGCTGGTGTGCCTTGATTTGTCTGGTGGCCTCCACCCCGTCGATTTTTGGCAGGTTCACATCCATGACGACCACGTCGGGCGTCCACATCCGCGCGACTTCAACCGCGTCCTGCCCGTCCGCCGCTTCCCCAACCACCTGAAGGTCCGGATATCCGTCCAAAATCCCGCGCAACCCCTGCCTGACCATTGCATGGTCGTCGACCAATAACACGCGGACGGCGCCCGGGCGTTTCGCGACGGAGAACCCGGACGTTTTCGACAGGCCCGCTTCAGTCGATCGCACGGGGTTGGGACGCTTGACCTCGCAAGGAAGCATCAGTACCGCTCGGGTTCCGCGCTGAGGAGCGGACTCCAGATCGAACCGCCCACCCAGCGCTTCCATTCGCTCCCTGATACTGAACAAGCCGAATTGTTTCACACAATCTTGTCCCGGCAGGCCGTGTGGCACCGTAGCCGGATCAAAGCCCTGGCCCTCATCCGACACTTCAATCGAAAGGTTCGCTCCGTCGGATGCCACCGTTACATGAGCTCGATCTGTTTTTCCATGTTTCACCACATTCATCAGGAGTTCACGCACCGATTGGAAGAGGAGCCCGAGTTGATCTTCGGTCAAATCGGGAGACGCTCCATCGGCCTGGACCTCGACCGTGACCTGGTAGCGGCGGAATTTATCGGCCAACCACTTCAGGCTCATCAACAATCCGAATTGGAGAATCGGCGGAGTGAGATCCGCCATGAGCGAACGGGTGTACATGATCGATTCATCGAGCACCCGGTCGGCCTCCTGGAGAAGACCGGCCATAGTTGAGTCCGTGGCGCGCTGGCCGGCTTTGAAAAGCTTCATTCGCAAGACGATCAACAGTTGCGCCAGATAATCGTGGAGTTCCGTGGCCACTTCCTTGCGGACCCGTTGTTCCGCCAGACTGAGTTGGGAGGCGAGCGCCCGCAGCTTGTTCTGGGAGAGGACCAATTCACGGGTACGAGCCGCCACTCGCCGATCCAAATCCTCCTCGGCTCTTCTCCGTTCGGTCACATCGCGGGTAAAACACCGAGTATGGACAAACTGGCCGTTTTCCCACAGAGCGTTGGAGTGGATGACCACATCCTTGACCGTTCCATCTTTGCACCGTAGCCGCGCCGGATAGTCATACAAGGTTTCACCGCGCAGGAGGCGCTGCAAGATGTCGTCGATCCTGTCTCGATCGGCGTGAAATTCGGCAATATGATGTCCGATATACTCGTCCGCCTGATAGCCCAAGAGCTCCAATTCAGCCTTATTCGCCCAGAGAATCATCCCGTCGGGGCCCACTTGATGCAGTCCCTCAACCGCGTTCTCAACGAAGTCCGCAAGTTCCTGTTCGCGACGCCGCAGAATCCGTTCAGCCTCCTCACGCCTTGCAATCTCGTGTTCCAAGGATTGCGCCTTTTGCTGCAACTGCGCCACCACGCGATGCCCCAACTCCGGACTCTTGGAGGCAGGAAAGCTCTCGGCAGAACGGACCACGGAATGCGCCCCGCAGATGCCGGCGAAGCCCGACGCATGTTCATGTCCAGGAAACGCCTTGATCGGATAGGCACAGAACAGCGCAAAGGAATGCATCCCGCCCAGTTCATTCCAGCATTCTTCCAATTTGAGCGCCGCATCATGGCGACCGGCGATACATAATAGCGCGATGAGTTCGCCGAAGACTCGAACCGATCTGCGCCCTCCTTCTGCTGCCTCTCCCACCAGGTTCCCCAGCGTATCGAGGAAGCGATCCCGATCAAGGCTGTCCTGAATCATGATCTCAGCGAGCGTGGCATCGGCATCGAGCGCAATGACACGTCTGCGAAACGGCCGTGCCAGGTTCGGAGAGGCCGCCAACCGGCGCTGTATGGCCTCGTGATGCGCCCTAGTCGCGATGAGAATGCTGGTATGATCCGAATCAGGTCGCGCTTCGATAAATTGCGTGACCTGATCAATCAAGAAGTCATCATCTTCATAAAACTGCACCAGATGATCGGACTCATGGATGTCTTCCATCAAAGTATTCATATAATCGAGGCCTCTATAATAAACGCGCCTAACTGCGCAGTCTGGCCGATTCAGCATCTATAAACAAGAAAAAAGGCCGCCTTTCGGCGAACGCTTGCGCTAGGGTTTTTGGGATTGGTATGTTAATCGGCCTCGTCGTACTAGCAGGTCGGTTGAAATCCTTTCTGCACCGGCTCGGAAGACCACCGATGCACGAGTGGCCGATGTTCGCCACGCCGGCTTTCTACCCTCGCTATAAGTCTTCGAGCATCCGCAGTTGGACGATTCCAGCAATCATTACATAGAGACATAAAGACAAGTCGGAACTGAATAGATCGTGGCTCCTCCCTTGGAGATAAAGACGGGACCTGCCCGGGTCGGTCTGCCGGATGGTTTGCCCGTGTCGCGGGTCGCCTTGCCCGCGGCTCTGGTTCTGTGTTTTACGATCGCGGCCGGGCTGGGACTTTATGCCTTGTCATACTTGAGGGCCGTGCTCATTCACGAACGAGGCACTCATTTGACGAGGACGGCCGCTGCCGTGGCCAATACACTCGATCGGGTGCTCTTTGAGCGATACAACGACATTCAGCTGCTGGC
>DASSBQ010000066.1:0-5898 GCA_035698625.1 Nitrospiraceae bacterium | reverse complement strand
AGTTCCAGGAAATCTGCGCATGTCGCCTGGGTTGTCGGCAGCGCGGGACTCTTGTCGGCCGGCTTGTTTCTGCTGATGAAGCGCACGAAGATGTTCCCGTGGAACAAGCGTCTGCGGGATGGGTCAATACCGCCGAACATGTCCACCTATGATTCGGTCACCGGTCTTCCTACCCAGCGTCTATTCATGCTCTTAACCAACCAGGCTATTTCCCGCGCCAGGGCATCCGGGCGGCAAGTGGCCATCCTGATGGTGGAGTTGGACCATTTCACTCTGGCTGAGGAACTGCAGGAAGCGGTCAACAACAGCCTGGTGTATCGGGTGCAAGCCGCCCGGGTGAAGAGCGCGCTGCGCACGACCGATACCGTAGCGCGTTTGGGAGAGCGCACCTTTGCTGCATTACTCGACAACATTGATGATACGTCCACGATTCTTTCAGTCGCAATCAAGATTCAGGCGACGGTGTCCTTACCGTTCATTCTGGAAGGTCAAGAAATCTTCCTGACCAGCCGTATCGGGATCGCATTACTGCCGCCGGACGCAAACGATGCAGCCTGCTTGCTCGACTCGGCGGCCCGAGCCGTCGCCCAAGCTCGGACAGAGGGCTATGTCCTTTCCGGATTGCCGGATGAGCCACGTATGCCGGTATCCGACTCCATGACGGGCGTTCGCCCGGAATAATCCTCCTCTCCTTTCCTTCTCACGATAGGCTTCGATAGGTAAAGCTTTCCGCGCAGTCGGCAAACTCTTCCGCGTCGGCTTTTTGTTCTTTTGCCCGGTCTCGGCTGTTCGGCCCGGCGATCCCATCCGTCGCATGAAAAATACAGGCTGGCGGCCCCATTCTCTCGTCGACGATACTCGGGCGCACGGCTCACGCCACGGGGAGAGCAATCTCGCGTGATGGCATATCGATTGCTAATGAAGGAACGCAACTCCTGTTCGCCAGAAAGCTGACGCTATGAACCGTGCCATCTATCCGATCCTTTCCGGAGCCCTCGCGGAAGAACGCCAGCTCCAGGTATTTGCCAATAATCTGGCCAACGTCAATACGGCCGGCTTCAAACAGGATGAGCAGGCCTTTCGCACCGTGCTCGGCCGGGCCGGTCATGCACCGGCGGCCTCGCTTGCCGCTGCGGGTCTGGCACAAACCATCATGACCAAGCCGGCCGGCTCGGCGGAGCGGGTCTTCGTGCAGCCGCACGCGCTGGCCACCTCATTCGAAGCGGGCCGGATTCGGATTACCGGGAATCCCTTGGATCTGGCGGTCGATGGAAACGGATTTTTTGAAGTCAAGACTCCGCAAGGTCCGCGCTATACCAGAAGCGGCATGTTTTCCCTCGATAACAAACGCCGCCTTGTCTCGAACCTCGGGTACCCGGTCATGGGGACGAAAGGCGAAATCAAAATTCCACCCGGCAATATTCAGATCAACAATGAAGGGGTTATTCAGGTGGACGGCAATCAGGTGGCGACGTTGAAAGTGGTGGAATTCGCGCCCGGGCAGATGCCGCAGAAACACATGGAAGGCCTCTTTTCGGGGGGCAAGCCGAAAACGGCGTCCCATCCCCGGGTGCAGTCCGGGCATATAGAAGAATCAAACGTCAACGCGTTGAGCGAGATGGTGAAGATGATTCAGGGCATGCGCAGCTACGAATCGGCTCAGAAGCTGATGCAGACTCTCGATCAGATGACTGAGACGGCCATCCGTGATGTGGGCCGGGTGCAGTAGCCCGCATTATTCATGAGGGTTCGTGACGAAACCGCGGAGACGCCAAGCGAGACGGACGTGTGGAGGCTCGAGAGAGGGAGGCGTCCTTGAAACAGGACGTTGACCGACCGAGAGACGAGCCCGTCCACCTGCACGCCGCAAGTCCGCGTGCAGGTTTGTCGTAGCGGCGTGTCGGCGGTTGCAGTAGAAGCCTTCATGAGTAGTTCGGGCTAAGGAGGAAGCAATGATTCGAGCGATGTGGACGGCGGCAACCGGTATGACGGCGCAGCAGATCAATGTCGATACGATCGCGCATAACTTGGCGAACGTGAACACAAGCGCCTTCAAGCGAAGCCGCGCGGAATTCGCGGACCTGCTGTATCAGATTCAACGGCTTCCGGGGACAAACGCCTCGAATGTCGGCGTGTTCCCGGTCGGCGTGCAGATCGGCGCCGGCGTACGCCCGATGACTGTATCCAAGGAATGGATGCAGGGAAACATGCGGCAGACGAACAATGATCTGGACCTGGCCATCGACGGTTCGGGGCTGTTTCAAGTCGCTCGGCCGGACGGGACGATCATGTATACGAGAAACGGGTCCTTCAAACGAGACAATGTCGGCAACCTCGTGACCGGTGATGGGGACCAACTCACGCCGGTCATTACGATTCCGTCCGGAGCCCTGAAGATCGATATCGGACAAGACGGCACCGTGTCGGTGCTGTTGCCCGGCGTGACGCAAGCCTCGCAGGTGGGCCAAATCCAACTGGTACGGTTCGACAATCCATCCGGCTTGGTAGCCATGGGAAACAATTTGTTTCTCGATAGCTTTGCGTCCGGCCCGCCGTTGCAGGGCACCGGCGGATTCTCCACCGGGTTCGGAGTCATCCAGCAAGGGTTTCTGGAAAGCTCGAATGTCAATCTTGCCGAAGAAATGGTGAACATGATCATCGCCCAACGAAGCTATGAAATTAATTCCAAGACTATCCAGGCCTCCGACGAAATGATGTCCATTGCCAACAACATCCGCCGGTAAGCAGTCCAAAGGGACAAGGATAGACGCATGAAACGACTATTGATGATGACGGTCTTGGTGGCCGCATGCGCCGGGGTGGGGGGCCTCACCTCCATGGGTGCAGCCCATCCGACGGAAAAGGCGATCGCAACCGAGGCGCAGCGGAGTGGAGCGCCGAAGGAACCGGCGCGGGCGCGTGGCCGGCAATGGATTTATCCGGACCGCATCCGCAAAGCCATTTACGACCATCTGCAGCGGGAGTTCGCCGGAAAAGTGCATGAGGTCCATGTCACGCTCGGCGACCCCCAGCAACCGATCGCGGCTCCGGGCGGCGCGCTCGCTCTCACCATCAGTTCGGCTGACATTGAGGGGAGTCTGGGCCGCCGGGTCTTTCAGGTGCATGTGGCGATCAACGGCGCATTGTCTCGGACGATCGAGGCGACGACCGAGGTGGCCGCCTATCTGGACACGCTGACTCCCGTGCGACTCATCAAAACGGACGAGGAAATCGATGTGGATGACGTCGTGACGACGCGGGTGGCCCTGTATGATCTGAGAACCGTCTATGCAACCGATCCTCGAGATGTGATCGGCAAGGCGGCCGTCAGGCCCTTGGCTCCGCAGACTCCGATCAAGCTCACCGCGTTGCGGCGTCTTTTTGTCGTGCGCAAGGGAGATCGGGTCATGATCGAGGCCAAGATGGGAGGATTGTCGATTCAGACTGCCGGCGTTACGAAAAGCAATGGAGAACTCGGGCAAAGCGTTACCGTGTCGAACACGGATTCCGGCAAGGAGGTGCGAGCGAAAGTCGTCGGACCGGGGGTGGTGCGCGTTGATTTCTGAACGAGCCGTAACAAGAGGAAGTCGGACCGCGTGCTTCATTCTTGCCGCCGGCCTTCTCATGGCCTGCCAATCGACGCCGGCAGCGAAGGAAAAGCTGGAGGTGCCGCCCTTGCCTCCGCCGAAGACCACCGGCTCACTGTGGCAGGAAGAAAACGGCCGCGCCTATTTGTACGAGGACTTACGCGCGATGCGGGTCGGGGACATCATCACGATCAAGATCGCGGAAAAGCACAAGGGGTCGAAGAGCGCGGACACCAGCGCGGAGCGGGATTCGACGATTTCCAATAGCCTGAGCGGCGGTGCGATGGGCTATCTGGGGATTCCGGGGATCCGGCTCGGTGCGGAGGCGACACGCGGGCTGGGCATTGACGCGAGCGCCAAGAATAAATTCGGCGGCAAAGGAGCCACCAATCGCGAAGACACCCTGACCGGGACCATATCCGCCATCGTGACCCAAGTCATGCCTAACGGAGATTTGCGGGTCGAAGGACGCCGAGAGGTGACCGTCAACTCCGAGCGGCAGATCATGGTCATCGGCGGGGTCGTGAGGCGAGTCGATGTCGATACGAAAAATACGGTGCAATCGACGGCGATCGCCGATGCGAAGATCGAATACTCGGGCTTGGGAGTGGTGGACGATGTCCAGCGCCCCGGCTGGCTGGTGCGGATCTTGGATTGGATCTACCCGTTCTAGCGTTGAAGTACGATTTCACGATTGTGTGATTTCTGAAGTGAAAACTTGACCAAATCACCAGATCACTAAATCGTACTTAGAGAGAGGATCACGATGGAGACGATGCAGGGGCGTAAGCAGCGGCGTCAAATAGTCATGCAGTCATTGCGTCTCATGATGCTGAGCGGAGTCGTACGGCCTGCGACGGTCGATCCGCCGTATCTCGTCATTCCCGAGGCGGCGCGGCCGGATGCTCAAGAGGAACCAACCACGCCGGCCCGACATCCTGCCATGCTGCGGCGCGCGGTGGTCAGCGTGCTGGCGTTTCTTTTCATATCCCTGTGGATGGGCACGCCGGCCGAAGCGGTCCGCGTCAAGGACGTCGCGAGTATCGAGGGGGTGCGGGAGAATCAATTGATCGGGTATGGGTTGGTGGTCGGCCTCGATCGAACGGGAGATCAGGTTATCGGCGGTCAGTTTACCATTCAGGCCATGATGTCCATGTTGAACAAGATGGGCATCAATCTCGTGATTGATCCGATCCAGTTGCTCACGCGGAATATTGCATCCGTGATGGTGACGGCGAAACTGCCTCCCTTTATCAAGCCGGGCATGACGGTCGACGCGGTCGTCTCATCCATGGCGAACGCGAAGAGTCTTCAAGGCGGGACTCTGCTGCTTACACCGTTGAAGGCGCCCAACCAGCAAGTATTCGCGGTGGCTCAGGGACCCGTCTCGATCGGCGGATTCCTCGGGGGAACGGGAGGGCCAGGCGGCGCGACGGTGAGCAAAAACCACCAGGCAGCAGGGGTCGTGCCGGGCGGCGCGATCGTGGAAAAGGAAGTGGTGGTCGACCTGGAGTCTTGGGATTCCGTATCCGTGCTGCTGAGGCATCCGGATTTCACGACCGCAATCCGTACGGCTGAAGCAATCGAAGGGACGTTCGGGAAGGGCACGGCGGTGGCCGTCAACGGCGGGTTGGTGAAGGCCTCGCTGCCGGCGCCGTTTCAGGGCAGGGTCGTCGAATACATCGCCGCCATGGAAGGGCTGGATGTCGCGGTCGATGTGCCGGCCAAAGTCGTCGTCAATGAACGGACGGGTACCGTGGTATTAGGCGAACATGTGCGGCTCTCCACATGCGCGATTTCACATGGCAATCTGACGATATCCGTAAAGAATACCTTGAACGTTTCACAGCCGCAGGCTCCAGTGATCGGGTCAAGCCAGGGTCAGACCGTCATCACCCCTGATGTGCAAACCGATGTGAAAGAGGAGCAGTCTCGGCTGATGGTCGTCGATCAGACAGTGACACTCGGGGATGTCGTCCGGGCGCTGAATGCCGTCGGCGTGACGCCGCGTGACCTGGTCGCGATTCTCTCCGCGCTGCGTGCGGCCGGGGCCCTTCAAGCTAACCTTGAGATAGTATAGCGAACATCGAGGTATTATGGACATCTATAACGTAGAGTCAGTTCATAATTGGCTGCCGGTTGATACCGCTCAACCTCGCATTCCTACTTTGTTGGGGGAGGCAGGGGGAGTCATGGACGGCAATGCGGGCCATACGCTGCACCAGGCAGCTCAGGAATTCGAGTCGTACTTCCTCTCCTATTTGTTGAAAACCATGAGGGAAACGGTGCCTACCGGCTTTCTCGATCGCAA
>DASSBQ010000065.1:0-2430 GCA_035698625.1 Nitrospiraceae bacterium | reverse complement strand
GTATTGAGCCGATAGTCGTATTCGAGACTGACGTAGAGGGTCTGGTAGACAGGGATGCGGACACCTTGGTCCATGGTGATGCGGATGGCGTTGCCGTATCGCAAGTCGTAATAGCCATCGAAGCGCTGAAAGAATTTCAATCGAGACCACAGAGTAAAGTCGAGGCGGTATCCCAAATGGCTGGACGGCGTTTCGGTCCGAGGCACGGTCGTGTAATCTTCGTCGACATAGGCGATACCGACGGTTGCGGACAGCGACGCCTCGCCCGTATTCAAAAATTGATACCCCGGACCGGCGCCGAGCGTGGTGCGGAGTTGGAGATTCTGAAACCGGTCATGTTCGATCATATTGGAGGTGTTCAGGAAGACCTTCTCGGTAAGAAAATAGTCATATTTCAATTGGCCCGTCCAATTCCTTGCCGTCACTCCGCCATTGGCCTCCCCATAGTTGTATTTGCCTTCCAAGTATAACCGCTGGCGATGAGCCTGAATGGTCACGCGACTCACGGCATTCACCGCCTTGGTGTTGGTGTTGCCGGTCGTATGATTTCCTCCGACGGTGACCGTGCCGTCATGACGGATGTGCCCGATATTGATCCCTTTGACGTCGGATATGGGGATCGGGCCGTTCTGTCTCAGCTCCGTGACATGGCGGAATTCATGCCCGCCTATGAAGAAGTCCGAGATGAAGCCTTTCTTTTCTCCAGCCACTCTGACCTTCATCGGCTTGTCGGACGTCACATGCACCACTTTTCCCCAATCGATCTTCATCTCTCCGTATTCCGTATGAAGACTGAGGACATTGTCCTCCATCGTGAGGATCTCGCCGGTGAGGCGATCTCCATTACGGGTCGTCACCTCATCGGCCCATGTACAGACCGGCGTCAAGCAGACAATCGCGTAGATCAGCCGGAAACAGCGCCGCCCGCTCAGCAAGTGCGGGCTCCCGATCGTGGACGCGCCGGCTTCGATGGGCGGGGCGAGCCCGCATGGCCGATGGCGTCCCTCATTGTCCTTTCGTCATTCGATCGAAACATTCGATCGACCTTGCCGCCGCATGATAAGCAGTCCGATGAAAATGGCAAGCGAGAGACCTACCGCGAGGAAGAAGACCGTGCGGTGCACCAGCGGGGACTGTCGGTGCCATGCTTCCCCGAGGCCGTACCCGATGCCGATGAAGGTTGCCGACCACACAAGCGCGCCGCAATAGGCGAAGGGCGCAAAGATGTGCAGCGGCAGGCTGGATGCTCCGGCCAGTAAGGCAACGAGATGCCGGACACCGGGGACGAAATAGGCAATGATCAAGGCCCACTTACCCCAACGTTGAAACCAGACCCGTCCCTTCTCAATGTGCTCGGCACTGAGATGGAGCAGGGGGCTGAGCTTCGTCACCACGCGTGACCCGGCTACGCGCCCCACTCCATAGCTCAGGCTGATGCCGGTCGAGCTGCCGAGAAAGGCCGCCGTCACGGAAGGCAGGAGGGCCAGGTTCCCCTTAAAGGCCAGATAGCCGACGAATGTCAGCAAGGTTTCGTCCGGCACCGGCAGTCCGACGATGCCGAGCATGAGGAGCAGAAAAATCCCGGCATAGCCATACCGTGTAATCCATTCAAAGCCCGCATCCATACGAGCCTGTTTGAGCAGCGGGCAACATATCCTTCTGTTTCAATCGGGCGTATTCGCGATCGCGCCGATGTCGATGCTTCCATCGACTATGATTCAGCCGCAACGTAGTCCGAGCCGAATAGGAATGCAAGGGGTGAGATGACGCTGCATGTCGTATATCTCGCTAGCGTGCTGTGCGGTATCACGCCGTTGCAGAAACCGACGTAGGGGTCTCATAAAGGATAGAGAACGAACCGGCTGCGGGAGTGCCATGAAGGATTTCGCTCTGCGGTCGTGGCCTGGCCTCGTGCGCCAATGAGGCGCTCATAATGGCGCACCCACCCTCGCCGACCGCCAATGGTTACTTGGGCGGCTCTCTCGAATCCGCCTTCCAGCGGCAGATCACCCCGTTGTCCCCCGAACCGGCTCCCACATCGCATGCCCAAGGATTTTGCGCAGTGGCGCCGGGAAACGCCACACCGAACATCGCTTGTCCTTGATTGACCGGGACGTCGCACGGCTTACTTGCGCTCTTCGGTCCTCCATATTGGCTCGCGTATCCGTAGATAGTCGGGAGGTCGCCGCACATGGGAATGTCACCCGCGGGGGTGAGGGGAACCGGGGTACCTCCCGGGGCGAAGATGATACGGTATGCCGTGGCATCGCCGCCGTAGACCTGCGGATCGTTGGGCCAGGTATAGGCTTTGGGCAGCACCGCATGCAACGTATCGTCACCGATGCACTTATTCGGATCCGGATTCACATCGGTGCACTGGCCGAAGGGAGGCTGCGTGGAATAGAACGTGATGTTCTTCACGGAATCGAC
>DASSBQ010000064.1:0-5912 GCA_035698625.1 Nitrospiraceae bacterium | reverse complement strand
GACCGCCGTGATCGATCGGCTCTCCGACATTCACCGCAAGCATGGACCGGAATCGATTGCCGGATTGATCACCGCCCGATGCACCAATGAAGAATTGTATCTCTTCCAAAAGCTCATGCGCGCAGGCTTCCGTACCAACCAACTGGACAGCAGCGCGCGATACGGGCATATGAACTTCATCCACGCAGCCCGGCATGCATTGGGAATCGGCCGTTCGCCGAACGACTGGGAAGAGCTGACGAAGGCGAAAGCCATTTTATTGATCGGCTCCAATTTGACCGAAACCAACCCACTCACCTCCGTGCGGGTGAAGGAAGCCATTCGGGTCTACAAATCCCAGGTCCTGGTGGTGGATTCGGCGGTCAGCAACATTGCGCAATTGGCTTCTCATCCTCTTATTGTGAAACCCGCCACGGAATCGCTGCTCATCGACGGCCTGATCAAAGCGGTGCTCGATCAGGACTTGGTGGACGAAGAAGCCGTTAAGCAGCATCCGCGGGCCTTCGAGGCTCTGAAGCACGCGGTGGAGAAAATATCGCTGGACCGGATTGCGGCTCAGACCGGCATCTCCACTGAGCAGATACAGGAAGCAGCCGCCATCTTTGCCGAGGCCCCGCGGGCGATCGCCCTCTGCGCCGAAGGCATTGTGCGGCGTCCGAACGGCTATCGCAACGTCCTCAAATTGATCGATTTGGCCTGGATTACCGGAAAACTGGGCCGTCACGGATGCGGCGTCAACACCGTGACCGAAGAAGTGAACGAGCAGGGCGCCGTGGACATGGGGGCGGCTCCCGAATTCCTCCCTGGGCAGGCTCGATTTGACGATCCAACGGCAAGGCAACGATTTGAACAAGCCTGGGATGTGACCCTTCCCGCCGGCAATAACGGCGCCACGCTGTCGGAAATTTTGGAGCGATGCCGAAACGGGCAAATCAAAGCCTTGTATGTCATCGGAGAGAATCCTCTCGCCACTCTGCCGGCTTCCGTCGAGGTCAAGGCGGCTTTGGAAAAACTGCCGCTGCTGATCGTGCAGGATCCTTTCCTCACCGAGACGGGCCGCCTTGCTCACTTTGTTCTGCCGGCATCCACCTATGCGGAGAAAGACGGCACGTTTACGAATCTTGAAGGGAAAGTATTGCGCGTCCGACAGGCGCTTGATCCGGTCGGCGAGAGTTTTCCTGATTGGCACATTATGACGGCCATGGCCAATGGACTCGGCTACCAGTGGTCGTATGAGTCGTCCCAAGACATCCAAAATGAAATCATGAAACTGGTCCCCGGCTATTACAATCTAGGCCACCCGCGAAAACTGACGCCCAATCCAGGGCACTATCTCTCCAATGGGTATGTGGCGGAAGTCGCCGCTCGGTACGGAAACGGACCGCAGCCGGCGCAGGAACAGGTCGGCCTCTTCGCGCTGGTGATCGGCCAGACTCTCTATCATTCCGGCAAGCTTTCGACGCGCGCCTCGGGACTGCTTCAGATTCAACCGAATTCGGGCCGTCTCTGGATGAACCCCAAGGATATGGAACGTCTCGGCTTACAAGACACGTCCGTCGTGCGCGTCTCCACGCCAAAAGCTTCCATGGAGATCAAACTTAAGCCCGATCATGATGTCATGCCCGGCTCCTGTTTTTATCCGGAACATTTTCTCGACCCTCCGCTTAAAGATTTGATGCCGCTTGAACTGGATCCGGTTACGGGCGTGCCGTATTTCAAATCGGGTCGCGTTCGTATTGAAAAGGCCGGATCGTAAGAGTAAGCTCGTGCGTCCTTCTAACTGAGTCACTCATCGGAGTATCCATGAGCGTCGGTGCTCTCACAAAAAAGGTTCTGCAAGCCGCCCTCTTCTATGAGATTTGGGATGCGATGAAAGTCACGTTCAAGCACATGTTTCATCGCCCGATCACGTTCCAATATCCCCGCGAACAGCGCACGATCCCGGATACGCACCGCGGGGCGTTGGGGTTGTTGTGCTATGACGACGGCCGTGAACGGTGCGTCGGATGCGATTTGTGCGAGGCCGCCTGTCCTTCCCATTGCATTAAAGTCATCAGTCAGGAAGACAAGGACCGCCCGCTCCAGCGGTACGCCTCCGAGTTTTATATCGATATCACAAAATGTGTGTTTTGCGGCTATTGCGTCGAAGCCTGCCCGGTGAACGCGCTTGCCATGACGAAAATGTATGAGTATTCCACCCACGATAAGCGCACCCTTCTCTTCGACAAGGCGCGTCTCTACGAGATCGGCGAGCGTCACCTCGAAGACGCAAAACGATACTTATATGCTCATAATCAAGAGAAGAATTCCGAGGAGAGCCGGGAGTATCGCTATTACTTTCCGCAATCGGTTCTCAAGCCCACACAAGCGCCGCCCAAGCATATAAGCTGAGCCGAACCCTATGGCCTTGCTGTTTTTCAGCTATTTTGCGGTGGTCAGCATTGTCGCCGGCGTACTGACGGTGGCGATGAAGCATCCGGTCCACTGCGCCCTGGCGCTGCTGGCGTTGCTGCTTCACGTCTCCGGATTGTTCATTTTGCTGAATGCAGAATTTTTATGGGCGGTTCAGGTGATCGTCTATGTCGGGGCGATCCTCGTGCTGTATCTATTCGTTCTCATGTTGTTGAATCTCAAGACCGATGAGCGATACTTCCATGCGCGGACTCCGTATCTGCTGGCTCCGGCCGTCCTCGGCACCTTGTATCTGCTTGCCTTGATGGTCCGCTCCCCGATGAGCGGAGCCAAAGGGGACGCGACCGCCGCCGCGATTCTTCAGGACGGCAGCACACATGCCGTCGGCATCAAGATGTTCAGCGAGTACCTGCTCCCTTTTGAAATCATCGGTGTGTTTCTAACCGGGGCGATCGTCGGAGCGATCGTCCTCGCGAAAACTCCCAAGACGTTGGACGGCAGGCGGGAGTCATGATTCCTCTGTCCGCGTATGTCGCCGTGAGCGCCGTCCTCTTCGCTACGGGACTGTTGGGGGTCCTGATCCGCAGAAATTTCATCATCGTGCTGATGGCCGTCGAGATCATGCTCAATGCCGCGAATATCAATCTGGTCGCCTTTTCCCATTACCTGGAATCCATGGCCGGCCAGATCGTCGCCTTGTTCATTATCGCAATCGCCGCCGGTGAAGCGGCCATCGGATTGGCGATCATCATCGTGGTCTTCCGTGGAAAAATCTCGACGAATGTCGACGAGATGAACTTGTTAAAGTGGTAACGTGTCCGATTCGATCGACCTGATTGTCAAGCTGATCCCGCTGTTCCCGCTGATTGCCGTCATCCTGAACGGCCTCTTCGGACATCGGTACTCACAGGATCTCGCCCATCGATTCGCCTGGGGATCGGTCCTTCTGTCGTTTCTGTGCGCGCTCGCCGTTTTCTCCGATACTCTCAAGACAGGCGCTGTGCGCGAGGTGGTCGTCTACAAATGGATCTTCGGCGGCGACCTCACGATCAATCTTGCCTTTCTTATCGACCCTCTCACCTGCATCATGTTGCTGGTGGTGACCGGCGTCGGATTTCTGATTCACGTGTACTCGGTCGGCTATATGCACGGGGAATCGGGCTTCACGCGCTTTTTCACCTACATGAATCTGTTCATGGTGTCGATGTTGCTGCTGGTGATGGGGAACAATTACGTCGTGCTGTTCATCGGTTGGGAAGGAGTCGGCCTCTGTTCCTATCTCTTGATCGGCTACTATTACGATCGGGTCTCGGCCGCCAAAGCCGCGACCAAGGCGTTCGTCGTGAACCGGATCGGGGACGCCGGCTTTCTGCTCGCGATCTTTTTGGTATTCGTCAATTTCGGCACGTTGGACTATACGCAGGTCTTTGCCCAGGCCGGTCAACTCTCTCCGGAGATGGCCACGGCAATCGCGCTGTGTCTCCTGATCGGGGCGGTCGGCAAGTCGGCGCAAATCCCCTTATATACGTGGCTGCCCGATGCCATGGAGGGCCCCACACCGGTCAGCGCCTTGATTCATGCCGCGACGATGGTCACGGCCGGCGTCTACATGATCGTCCGCAACCATGCCATCTACGATCTCGCTCCGATGGCGATGACGACCGTCGCTTGGATCGGCGGAGCCACGGCGTTGTTCGCGGCCACGATCGGCTTGGTCCAGACTGACATCAAGCGCGTGCTGGCATACTCGACGGTCAGCCAATTAGGCTATATGTTCCTTGGCTGCGGCGTCGGCGCCTATGCCGCTGCGATCTTCCACTTGATGACGCATGCGTTTTTCAAAGCGCTGTTATTCTTGTCGGCGGGCTCGGTCATCCATGCGCTGTCCGGGGAGCAAGACATCCGAAAGATGGGCGGGCTCAAGAACAAGATCCCGTGGACTCATGCGGTCTTCCTCATCGGAACCATTGCCATCGCGGGAATCCCGCCGCTGGCCGGCTTCTGGAGCAAGGATGAAATCATGGGCCATG
The DNA here is from genome assembly GCA_035698625.1 of Nitrospiraceae bacterium. Taxonomy (GTDB): domain Bacteria; phylum Nitrospirota; class Nitrospiria; order Nitrospirales; family Nitrospiraceae; genus DASSBQ01. Next base: position 1,470 of record DASSBQ010000064.1, on the reverse strand, counting down.
CCTTCACCCATCATTACTATGTCCTCTATGGCATCGCCGCATTAGGCGCCTTTCTGACGTCATTCTACATGTTTCGGCTGACTTACTTGACCTTTTACGGCCCATCCCGCGTCGACCATCATGCCGCCCACCATATTCATGAGTCGCCCATGGTTATGATCGGCCCGCTCACCGTGCTGGCCGCTTTATCGGTGATCGGCGGAGTGCCGGGCATCCCGCCGGAAGACGGCTGGTTTCACCATTTCCTTCAACCCGTGATCGGCGCGCCCGGAGGAGAACATGCCGCGAGCGCCGGACTGATCATCGGACTCATGGTGATAGCCACGGCTATTGCCTTGATCGGATGGGGAGTTGCACATTATTTCTATTCGATCCAGCCGCGCATCCCGGACGCCCTTGCCGCCAGAATGTCCGGGGTCTATGCCACTTTGCTGAACAAATACTATGTCGATGAATTCTACGACGCCGTGTTTGTCGAACCGACGAAGCGGCTCGGTGTGGCATTCGATTGGTTCGACCGCACGGTCATCGATGGGATCGTGCGGGCCGTAGGGCAAGGAGCCGAAATGGGATCCGCCGGGAGCACCTGGATCGAGAAACATGTCATTTACGCGTTCTTGAACATTGTCGGCTATGCGAACCATGTGCTCGCGCGGTCCTGGCGGCGATTGCAAAGCGGCATGGTTCACCACTACGCCGCCATCATCGTCGCAGGACTGTTCATTCTCGTCCATTTGGTGCTGCTGTGGTGGACCAGTTCGAGTACGGGGCCGACAACGTATTCATCCCGATAGAAGCAGTGATATTAAGGTCGAGTGATGCTGGAAGAATTCGGATTTAGCTTCCCGATTTTGTCCTATATCATTTTTCTCCCGCTGGTCGGAGCCGCCATTCTCTGGCTTATCGAGGATGAGGACCTGGTCAAAACCGCCGCCCTCGGCATCGCGCTGTTGGAATTGGCCCTGACCATCCTGGTCTTGCTGCGTTTTGTCCCGGAATCGCCCGCCATGCAGTTTTCCGAGCATGCCCGGTGGCTGCCCGAATTGGGAATCGGCTACCACCTGGCCGTGGATGGAATCAGCGTGCTGTTTGTCGGTCTGACCGCCTTCCTCACCGTCTTGATCGTGATTTATTCCTGGGACACCGTGCGCAACCAAGTCAGGCTCTACCTCATGTGCCTGCTGGCGCTTGAAACGACCACGATGGGCATCTTCGCCTCCATCGACCTGATCCTGTTTTTCGTGTTCTGGGAGCTCATGCTCATCCCCAGCTACTTCTTGATCAAGTTATGGGGAGGCGGAACCGAGCGGCACTACGCCGCGCTCAAGTTTGTGTTGTATACCCTGCTCGGCAGCGTGTTCATGCTGGTGGGCATTGCGCTGCTCAACATCAATTATCATCAATGGGCGGTCACCCATCATCTGGAGCGGGTGTATTCGTTCGATCTTCTCGAATTGTTGTCAGCTCCCA
>DASSBQ010000063.1:0-2689 GCA_035698625.1 Nitrospiraceae bacterium | reverse complement strand
TGCCGGTCGCCCCTGCGACACCGCCGACGCAGCGCCCGTACGAAACGGTCGGGTACGTTATCAAGGGGCGGGCGGAGCTCGAACTCGAAGGCCAAATGGTCTTGTTGGAACCGGGGGACTCCTGGGTCGTCCCAAAAGGGTCCAGCCACTGCTACACGATTCTGGAACCGTTTACAGCGGTCGAGGCGACCTATCCTCCGGCGCAAGTGCATGGCAGGGACGAAGGAGAGTAGGACACCCATGGCTCACAAGCTGGCGATGATGAGCCGCGACAGCATCCGCGATGTCTGGGGCGATCTGATGCCGACCGTAAATGGGATGTGGCCCGCTCGCGTCGACGAACGGGTGATTGAGGAGCCGGACCGGTGGATTCAGGGGGCCTGTCTGCTCTGCTCGAACGGGTGTGCGCTGGACATCGGTGTGAAAGAGGGCCGCATTGTCGGTGTCCGCGGTCGCGAAAACTATCGGGTGAATCATGGCCGGCTGGGACCGAAAGGCATGCACGGCTGGGTCGCGAATTAGAGTCCCGACCGATTGACCGCCCCGCTCGTTCGTCGCCACGGCCGGCTGGAGCCGGTCGGCTGGGACGAAGCGATGGAGGTCATTGTTCGCCGACCGCCCCGCAGGCCTTGACGGTGATATGGCGTTCCACGATTCTCGAACCCATTCCCGCTGTGGCCGAGACGGCGTGTTCGGCCCAAGTACACGGCTATTATGAGGCAGGTTGAACCGCAGCCCGACGCCTCGGATAGCCTTGCGGGCGAGGCGTCGTTTATCGAGATCCCTTGTCTGATCTGCGGTGGGGATCAGACCGACATCATCGCCTCAAGAACCGACCTCGAAGACCAGCAACGACTCCTTCAGGCATTTCACCGGCGCAGACGGCGAACGAAGGTGCGTGCCGGCCTTGCCGATCGGGTGGAATTTACACAGGATTATTCGACTCGGATTGTGCAATGCCGGTCATGCGGGTTGGTATTCAGGACTCCGCGACCATCTGTCTCAGCGGTGACAGGAGCCTATATCCAAGACCGCTATAATGACGCCCATCTTCAATCCGAATTTCTGTCGCAACGAACATGGGCCCGGAAGAAGGCCGCATTTCTCGCCTCCTGCATGCGATTGCCCCCTCGTCCAGTCATCGTAGAAGTCGGCAGTTTCGTCGGCGGGTTCCTGGACGCGGGCCGGCAGCGCGGGTGGTCCATGCTGGGAATCGATCCGGGGAAGGAAGTCACGGCATTCTGCCACGAGCGAGGACTCCCGGTATACTGCGGAACGCTAGCCGATGCGCCGATCGCCTCAGCATCTGTGGATGTGGTCGCGATCTGGAATACATTCGATCAACTGCCGAATCCAGACACCACTCTCGCCGCGGCCAGGCGGGCCCTGCGGGACGAAGGACGGCTCATCATCCGAGTCCCGAATGGAATCATGTATCGGTGGGGAGCGGAGCGTCTAGAACGTGAGGGAACGGGGCGTCAATGGATCACTGCAGCGCTGGCATGGAATAATCTGCTGGGATTTCCCTATCTCCACGGCTATTCGATTGCGACGCTAGATCAGTTGCTGGGTCGACACGGTTTTCGGCGGCTGGCGTTCTCACGCGATACACTTATGGCTCTCTCCGACCCGGATACCAAAGCCTGGGCCATGGTGGAAGAGAAAGTGATCAAGTGGTGGTGTCGCTGGGCCGGTGCGGTTGAGTCCGTCTGGAGCAAGGATAGCACTCGCTTCACGCCATGGCTGGATGTCTATTATGGACTGGGCAAAACTATCTCCCGGACGCCGGTGAGCGTCGCGCGGGATTATCTGTCCGTCGCGCCGGCCATCCCACGCTGAATCATCGCCAAGCTGGATGATCCTGTGAGCGTCGGTCAGCGGCAGACATGAACATCAATACGGAAGAAGAAAGGAACATGCGAACCATGGAAAACGAAGGCGGTCACACCACTTCATTATGGATGGCGACTGCGGCCGTGCCGGAAGAGCCGTCCTTAACGGCATCCGTTGAAGCCGACGTGTGCGTCATTGGGGCAGGCATGGCAGGGCTCTCAACCGCCTATTGTCTCGCTCGTGAAGGCAAATCGGTGGTCGTTCTGGATGACGGGCGCATAGGAAGCGGGATGACGCAACGCACTACGGCGCACCTTTCCAATGCCATCGACGACGGATATGCCGAGATTGAGCGATTACATGGAGAGGAAGGGGCCGGCCTTGCGGCAGGCAGTCATACAGCGGCAATCGATCGGATCGAACAGATTGTCGCGGACGAACACATCGATTGCGACTTTGAACGGCTCGACGGATATCTGTTTTCCGCACCAGGCCAGGAAGAGGCACTTGACCGTGAGTTGCAGGCGGCGGTCCGCGCCGGATTGAAGGGCGTGGAGAAATTGACATACCCGCCCGCAGCGGCGCTCACGTCTGGCGCTTGTTTGCGGTTTCCCCGGCAAGCGCAATTTCATCCGCTACGATATTTGACAGGGTTGGCGCGCGCAATCAAGCGGCGCGGCGGCCGCCTTTTCACCGTTACGCACGCCACCAACGTAGAAGGGGGGAAACAGGCCCGGGTTGAGACTGACCAAAGAGCAGTGATCACGGCCGGCGTCGTTCTTGTGGCGACCAACAGTCCCGTCGTGGATAGAGTAACCATCCACACCAAGCAGGCCCCGTACACCACCTATGTGAT
>DASSBQ010000062.1:0-8038 GCA_035698625.1 Nitrospiraceae bacterium | reverse complement strand
AAGCGGCCGGACCGCGTCCACTGCGGCTTGCTCTCGTTGACTTCCTCCCAGAGCGGGTGCCGCGGATAGGTGCGCCCCATGACCATCCAGCCCTTTTCCGACTTCAGCATGACGTCCGCGCTGTAGCCGTAGAAGGTGCTGGACGTATCGAGCACTCGTTGCGCGTAGACGTCCACTCGGTTCTGATACACGAAATGAAACGTATCCTTCATTTTCGTGACACCCGTCACGTCGGCCAATCGGGTTGCCACTCCCGCGAAGGTGTCGAGGTCGTTTCTGGTGTCATACAGCGGTCGAATTCCGCCTTTCCAGAGCTGCACCCACGGATTGGAGACCGTGGCGGTCATTTCCGGATAGGTAAATTCCATCCAGCTGTTGCAGGCGAAGGCAATGTCGGCATGGTTCACGTCGGAGGTCATTTCGATGTCCTGCGTCACCAGGCACTCAATGTTCGGATCGACGTTCTTCACCATGTCGTAGTGGTGCTTCGAGTTGTTCAAAATGTTCACGTTGACCACCCACCGTATCTTGCTGGGCGTCGGCATGTGGGTCTTGCCCGTAAACACCTTGCGGCCATACTTCGGCGTATTGACGATGAGCGCGGTATCGCCATGGTTCCAGTAGCCCGGCTCTTCGCCGTAATAAAACTTCCGATATTTGATTTCTTTGCCGTGGATGTTGGGATCCAGGTTCATGTTCCACGGATCCTCCGCCAAATGCACCGCAGCTCCGGATCCGGACCACGGGGTGGCGTTCCAGATCCCGACCTTATAATTGCCGGACCAGGTGTGACAGCCGGTGCCGAACTTCCCGATGTTGCCCGTCAGGATCAACACCAGCGCGGCTGCTCGGCCCATTTGTGTCATATGGAAATAGTGACACACGCCTTCGCCGTTATGGATCGCGGCCGGTTTAATGCTGCCGGAATCGCGAGCCCAGCGGACGATCAGATCTTTCGGAGACCGGTTGATCTGGTGCACCGTGTCGAGATCGTAGTCCTGCAAGTGGATCAAATAGAGCTGATAGATCGACATCACATCGACTTCCCGGCCGTTGAGGAGCTTCACCCGATAGGTGCCGGTCAAGGCGGCGTCGATGCCGGAATTCTGATAGTGGTAACCGACCTGCTCTCGGTGGAGCGGGACCGCCTGCTGCTTGTTGGAGTCCCACACCATCATGCCGCCCAACGAGGCGATTTGCTCCGGCTTCAATCCCTGAATGCGGCCGGAATAGCTCTTTGAGAAATCGTTGAACTTGAAATCGTTCAGCACATCCCGAGGATCCAGGTACTGCAGCGTGTCGGTGCGTACGAGCAACGGCAGGTCCGTGAACTGCTTGATAAAATCGATGTCCTGCATGTTCTCGTCGAGAATGATCCGGCTCGCTCCGAGGAACAATGCTCCGTCGGTCTCCGGCCGCACCGGAATCCAATAGTCCGCTCTCGACGCCGTCGGGTTGTATTCCGGCGTAATGACGACGAGCCTGGCGCCCCGTTCCATACATTCCAGTTTCCAGTGCGCTTCCGGCATCTTATTTTCGACGAAGTTCTTGCCCCAACTCGTGTTGAGTTTGGAGAACCGCATATCGTTGAGGTCGATATCGCAATTCTGCGTGCCGTTCCACCACGGCTGCGAAGGATCCTGGTCGCCGTGCCAGGTATAGTTATTCCAGTAGCGGCCACCCTGAGCCTGCTCGGGGGTGACTTTGCGAATCCAGCTGTCGAGGAGAGGAAGAATGCAGTTATTGAATCGGGTGTTGCCATGCTTGCCGAGCAGACCCAGAATCGGCATGCCCGCGCGATGCTTGAAGCAGCGCACCCCCGCGCCCTTCATCATTTCGATCATTTCCGGCGCATACCCCTGCTCACGCAGGCGCCGGGCTCCGGCTTCACCGCTATAGCGGGTTCCGATGACGACGAGCGCTTTGGCCAAATAGGTAAACGCCGTATCCCAGGACACCCGCACCATATCGTCCAGGAACCGGCTGTCGAACTTGTATTTCCGCTTGGTCTCGGGCGTGAGTTCCGGCGATCCATCGTCCATCCACTGCTTCCAGGCCTTACGCATCAAAGGACCCTTCAGCCGGTATGGGCCGTACACGCGGCGATGGAAGGTGAAACCCTTCAGGCACATGCGCGGGTTGTGAGCGAATGTCCCGCGGTTGCCGTACAGGTCTTCATACGTTTGGTGGTCATAATTCTGCTCGACGCGCATCACCACACCGTTTCGGACGAAGGCTCGAATTCGGCAGGCGTGCGTATCGTTCGGCGAGCAACACCAGGTGAAGGATGAATCGTAGCGATACTGGTCATGGTAAACGCGCTCCCAGGACCGGTCCGGGTACTCACCTAGCGGGTTGCCGACCTCGACGACCGGTTGCAACGCGGTCAAGGCTAAAGCCCGATCCGCGATGGCCGCCGCCGCAACCGTGCCGGCCGAAGCCTTCATGAATTGTCGACGAGACAAAAGCATAACGTTCCTCCTCCTTACAAATGAACGGACTAGGTTTTATGAAATGCGATATGGCTGCCCCGGGTCTCTTGCCTCGGGCCCAGCCTAATGAGAACCTCCTTGGCCACACTCGACCGGATATGGCCCGCGCCCGGTAAAAGCAACCCTCATACCCATGCGACAGTTTCATTCAGCAGGACTTTTCTTTCTCAACTCCACGCCGGTACAGGGACTTCACTAGTTCTGTGCGCGATGTGCGGAACTACACGAATTCATCAAATGGCGACACGCCGCGATAAAACCGCGAGGACCGCGAGATCTCACGGTCGCAAAGCGACGCGGTCCACGGAACAATACTTATGCAGCGCGGAGTGAAGATGAAGAATTGACGAATGAAAGATGAAGGAATGATGAAAGGGATAATCGAAAACGTCACCGCGGGCGACTACGTACCGGTCTTGAACATCATTCGTTCATCGAATGATGTGCAGGCCGACGAGGACAATTCAACGAGATTTACGATCGGAATGATTCGTCAAGCTTCCGGCCGCGGCACGTCCCGCAAGATATCCCGTGGCCCAAGCCCACTGAAAGTTGAAGCCGCCGATCCGCCCGTCACAGTCCAGCATCTCACCGACCACATACAGTCCCGAAACCAACTTGGATTCCATCGTTCGGAAATTGATTTCTTCGAGCGGCACACCACCCGCCGTCACTTCGGCGTAATTCCATCCACGGTCACATTGAACGGGAAACTGAAATCTGGTCAACGCCTGAAGCAAGTGCTCCCGCTTTTCGCGCCGAAGCAGTGCGAGACTTTTCTGCGGATCACATCCCGCGTGGCGACAAAGCGCTCCGGCCAAACGTTCCGGGATGCGCTCCGCCAACGCCTTCAATAATGAACGTCGTGGTTGCCGAGCGGCTTCCTCGAGCAACCAAGATCGCGCGTGGTCTTGAGTTTCCCCAGGCAAGAAGTTGCCGTACAGAGCCGCCTCCGCCCCTTCTTGACGGGCGAGGGTCCAAACACGACTCGCATCCATGACGACCGGGCCACTGATCCCGAAGTGGGTCCATAACAAGCTGCCCGTCCGCCGGTCGATTGTCCGCCCCTCCACAGTCGTCGTTAGCTCCACCTCCGACGACAATCCGGAGAGGTCCCGATGAAACATCGACGGATCGAGCATCAGCGGGACCAAAGCCGGAACAGTCGGTGTGATGTGATGGCCGAAGGCACGGGCCAATTCGTATCCGAACCCGTCGCTGCCGCTTTTTGGGAGAGACCGACCGCCGGTCGCCAGGATGACCCGCCTGGCAAGGAGGACGCCTTGGGCATGATGAATCTGAAACGGCGGTCGGCACGTTCCATCCGGCGCCGTTTCGTGGCGCATCACGCTCGTGACCCGGTGTCCCGTGCAAAGAACTACTCCCAATTCCCGGGATCGGCATGTGAGCGCATCCAGGACGGTTCGCGCCTTATCAGTGACGGGAAACAGCTTTCCTGTTGGTTCACGCTTCAGCACCACACCCAATGAACCCAACCATCGCCGCGCCGCTTCGGCATCAAATGCCGCCAGCGCGTTACGAATGATGTGGCGGGTTCCGTGAAAATCCTCAGGTGTGACGATGTCATGCGTCACATTGCAGCGGCCGCCGCCCGAGATGAGGATTTTCGCACCGATCGATTTCGCGCCGTCCATAAGATGAACGGCCAGGCCCTTCCGCACCTCCGCGGAAAAAATCGCCGCAGCCAGGCCGGCTGCACCGGCCCCGATGATACAAATGTCAACGACCGGACTCTTCATCATCCACAATATGTCGAAAACATGCAGCAATCGGTTCGGGTCCGCCCACATTAGGCGTTTTTAACATTCCATTAACTCCCTTCTAATGTAGGATTGTTATCCTTCGCTCGCATGAACAAGGGCCCATGTGGGATCAGGGCACAACCCTAAAAGGAGGTAGGAGCCATGACATGCACGCGATGCAAGGGATTAATGGTGAATGAATGGCGTCCGGATTTCACGCCGGAGACGTTCATCTGGCGTTGCATCAATTGTGGATCCGTCGTGGATCCGCTTATCGAGCAAAATCGGAGAGCCGGAAAGATCAGCGAGCAGTTCATGATGGAACCGGTTGAGACCGTGCAATGACGCGAATTGCCGAACAGCCGGAGCGAGGGCAACCGTCGCGCTCCGGCATGCGGTTAGATTCGGAATTCCGCCCACAGAAATGTATGATCGGACGGCTCGTGCGCCCGGCGTGGCTCAATATCGACCTCCACCGCGGTACATTTTTCAGCGAGAGGTCCGGTGGCTAAAATGTGGTCGATGCGCCAGCCTTTGTTGGCATCAAGTGAACTCGGCGCGCGGTAGTCCCAGAATGTGTATTGCTGGCGATCCGGGTACAGTTTGCAGAAGACATCGACGAAGCCCCACGCAACGGTCGACTCATAGGCCTTGCGCGCGTCTTCATGGTAGCAGACATGCTTGAGATGTTTCTCCGGACTGTGGACATCAATGGGCCTCGGGGCCACGTTCATGTCTCCACACCAGATCGCCGGCTCCTCCGGCGACAGATGCTTGTCAAAGTACCGGCGTAGGCGCTCGTACCAATTCAACTTATACCGGTATTTCGGAGACACGATCTCATATCCTTGAGGAACGTAGGTATTGATAATCGGAATACCCTGAATCGCCACACGCATCAAACGCGCATCATCCGGTTCCTCTCCGTCGTCAAACCCATAAAACACCGCCTCCGGCTTGGTTCGGCTTAGAACCGCCACTCCATTGTAGGATTTCATCCCGCGAAACGTGACATCATAGCCGCACGACGCGAAGGCGAGCAGCGGGAATTCGCTGTCCTGCACCTTCGTCTCTTGCAAGCACAGAACATCGGGTTTGTGGCGTTCCAGCCAGTCGAGCACGATCTGCACGCGCTTGCGAAGTGAATTGACATTGAATGTGGCGATCTTCATGGGCGATGCGGGCTGCGAATTCTAACAGACAGTGCCGGCGCCAACAAGGCGGTGATACACGATTGAACAGGCGGCGGCAGGCGGGTAGGTGATTCAAAAGGCGAGGAGCGACTTCGCGAAATAGCCCACAACCGGAAGAATCCGATTGCGGGCTGTGCCTCGATAGAAGAAGATTGATCGGATACCGCTTCGGGTCAGTTTGGCTTCGTGCTCATAAAATCTTGCGCCATCCCGTCCATTTCATGCGCCGCTCCTTCGCCGGCATTTTTCAATGCCTTGGATCTGGCGCGAATCGTTTCCTTCTTGGCCTTCGCTTTGGCTTTCGCGTCCGCCTTCATCTGTTTGCGTTTGGCCTTCGCCTTTTCCTTGCTCGCCTTCATCCCGGACTTCATCCGGTCTTTCTCGGCGCTGAGATCCCGTTGCACCTCTTGTTTCTGGACCGCCATATCGTCTGCCATGCGACCCATATCGCCCGTAAATTCCTCCCGTATCTGGCTGGTCTCGCTTGCGGACGACATGCACGCGAGCCCCATCAAACCGGCAAATGCCACGGCACTCACGACTTTCTTCATCGGCAACCTCCCTTGGATGGATGGATCATGATCCGACCGACCTTTATACCTACCGCGAAAGGCCGAATTCTGCCAATCGTTTTTCGTTTCCCAACACAACCAGGATGGAGGACTGCGATAAGACGGGAGGCGGAGTTCGCGATTCAGGCGAGAGGAGGTCAGGACGGTTCTCTCACGGCCCGCAGGTATCGGCGGATGATTGCTTGTTCCACTCGAGAACGTCCACGGTCTGGAGCGGGGTACCGGAGGACAAGATGCACGCGGCCGGGCTCCAGCAATTGAATGGTTACCCGAGGTTCCGGTGACGGCGCCTCCAATAGGTTTCTCTGCTCCAGTAGTTTCATCTGCCTGTTCACTTCTTCTAAAAATGGTGCGCATTCGGCCTTGGCCGCTTCGAGCAGCGAGTGCTCGGCCCACTGCCAGTCCTCCTCGCTTCTGAGCGGAACATTGAGGACGTACAGTCCATGCTCATGCGTCGGATTCTCTTTCACAAGTCCGTTTGTAAAGAGGAGGCTGTTGGGAAACACCACAATGCGTCCGGTGTAGAGATGAGACGTCAGACCGGGTCCGATTTCGAGCAGTTTCGTCGCAAACGCATCATGATCAAGCACCACGCCGCGATACCCGCCGATCTGAATTCGATCTCCGACCGAATACACTTTCCCTCCGACCCGCAATGCCGCTCCGCTCCAGCAGAGAATCAGCTCCTTCGTGGCGAGGACCAGGGCAGCGGCGATCGCGACGATAGATACCGCAAAAGCCTGCAGCTCGTGCAGCCACATGAACACCACGCCGGCCAGGAAACCGAGCGCGGCCATATTGCGAATCGCGACGACCCAGCGACGCTTGGCTTCCAAAGTCAACGCGGGATTCTTGGAGACGGAGCGGACCAATATGGCCCGGAAAGCCAAGACCACCGCGAGCAGCACCAAGGTTTTTAGGACGTCGTAGAGAAAGGTAGGATCAACGGCTGGGAGCAGGTTTGCCATGCAGGCTCCGGTCAGGGGGTGGAACCATTATCGCTGGAACGCGGTACACAATCCTCGCGCTTCCAGCTCTTGAGCACTTTGGATTCATCAAATGCGAGCGTATAGCGGTAGCAGTACAGCGGCTCCCGATAGGATTCTTCGCTCCCCGGCAAACTCTTGCCGAACGGCGACGGCGAAGGGCTGCTTTTTGTCTTGGGACCGGCAGTAAGGTTGCCGGGATTCCACGGATGAAGCTCCTTATCGCTCATTGGAAAGCGATAGGTCCACACCGTGTCTCCGCCCAAAGCCGGAGTCTTCGCCGTGTGCGGCGGCCCAAACTGCTCGACGATCTGGCTTTGGGTGAGCTTTCTGACCCCCCGGTCCAGATAGCGATCCCGCCATGGTCCGACGCATCCGCCCGCAAAGACCGCGCACACCAAGAGCGCGACCCCGACCGTGCAGAAGGAATTGAGTTTCCGACTCATTGATAACCATCGATCGGGTCGCTACTGCGAGCCGGCATCCGGTTTCTCGCGCATCCATCTGATCGAACAATACATGGCATAGCCATATGCCAGCATTCCCGTCACCAGCAACCCGAGCGCCGTGCGCAGCCACATGGTCTCGGTATGCTCAAGCCCATACATGCCGCTCACAAAACCCAGCGCAATCGAAATGATTCCGACGGAACGACCGATCAGAGCTTTGGTCCGCAGATCAGACATCGGTCACCTTCCCTCATGCCGACAGAAGTATCTACGCTACACCGGACCTCAAGGCCGGTTCAACCGGATAAGCCTGGAGCGATCATCAGGACCGTAGCTTGGCTCGAATAGCCTTCGCGCGCATTTCCAGCTCGACTGCGTCGGCGGACTGATCGGTCTTACGCAGCAATCCCGCATACTCTTCGAGCGTCTTGGCCACATCGCCGTGGTCGGGACCTAGCTGCGTTTCGCGGATCGCGATCGATCGCCGAAACAAAGGGGCCGCCTGACTGTAGTGTCCTTGCGACACATGCAATGTCGCCAGATTGTTCAGCCCCAACGCCACGTCGAGATGATCCGCTCCGAG
>DASSBQ010000061.1:0-5800 GCA_035698625.1 Nitrospiraceae bacterium | reverse complement strand
CTGCATCGGCCTGAAACGGTGAGAGAGCCAGGATCGCCACTCCCGCAAGCGCGCTTACAACCAGATTGTACAATGGTAGGCGTCTCATGGATGCGATTCGATCAGCCTGCCGACGTGCCAGAAGGTAATCTTGCCTGGTTCGCGACCGTTTCCGAATTATAATCCCAGTTTCCGGTATTGTCACCAGGGCGGGCACAGTGGGGAGATGACGCGGGGCGGTTCTTGCCATACCCCGATGGGCTCCGTAGAATGCGCCCCGCCTTCGATGAAGAAGAAACAAAAAAGGAAGCGACCTGCGAATCTGTACCATCCGCTCTATTGGCCATCCTGGATCGCGACGGGCTGCATGCGGGTGCTGGCGTATGTTCCATATCGCTGGCAGTGGGTCCTAGGCCGCTGGGCGGGCTTCCTGCTGCGGTTCATGCACCGCAAGCGGCGTGAAACCGTGGAGATCAACCTTGCCGCCTGCTTTCCGGAATTGTCGGATCAAGATCGGTCGCTGCTGGCCGAGCGATGCTTCGAATCGTTGGGGATGGCGCTCTGCGAGACGTCCACAGCCTGGTGGGTTTCCGATCCCAGAACGCGCTATGCCTATCGTATCGTCGGCTTGAACCACATCCGTGCGGCTTTGCAAAAGGGGCGGGGCGTCCTGTTGTGCAGCGCGCATCTGCATACGGCGGAACTGGCCGGTCGGTTCATGGCGCTCGAGCAGCCGGTCACCATAGTCTTTCGCCCGCAGAATGACCGCGTGATCGAGGCCGTGGCGCATCGCCGCAGGGCGGCGTACTATCCCAACATGATTCACTATCGTGACATGCGGGGCGTCGTTCGCGCACTGCGGCGCAATGAGGTGGTATGGTATGCACCCGATATCGACGCCGGAACGAAGCGAAGCGTCTTTGTTCCGTTCTTCGGGGTGCCGGCCGCGTCATTGACCGCGACCGCCCGTCTTGCCAGGCTGACCGGCGCGCCGGTTGTGCCGTGCTTTTACTTCCGACGGACCGATCGGACCGGCTATGACATCCAGGTGGAGCCGGCGCTCGAACGGTATCCGAGCGGCGACTTAACAGCCGATACGGCCCGTATCAATCAGCTCATTGAAGCCGCCGTTCGCCGCTATCCCGAACAATACCTGTGGCAGCATCGACGATTCAAAAGCAGGCCGGCAGGCGTAACGCCTCTCTACGGGGAACGGGTTCAGAGGAGATAGCTAGGGAGCCGTACTGATACGACAGGCTCGGACTCGTGCGAGGTTCAACAATTTTGTTTCTCGAAACGCCGATCCTGCTGTACAGTGGGAGCCATCAAGGGAGGATACGTATGGAAGGCATGACACAGAGGCAACCCCAGCTCGATCTTCGGCAACATCCCCGGCTTCGAATTCCCGCCCCTTTTGCCTGCTCTTTCCAGCGGCGCGGATTGAGCAAATGGATCCGCGGCCGTCATGAGGGGCTCGGGGTCGTGTTTGATGTGTCAATCAAGGGCGCCAAGGTGATGAGCGAGACGGGGATTGAACCGGGCGAGCACATGTCGGTGAGATTATGCTTGCCGAACCAGATTTCGCCGATGACGGTTGAAGAGGCGGCGGTTCGCTGGGGCAAAGACCAGACCTATGGGCTTGAATTCCTGAATCTTTCACCGGTCGCTGAGATGCGTCTCCGCAAGTTCATCGCCATCGCAGAACGGCATGGAGGACAGCCGCTCACATGAGTAGTCCCTTCGTAATTGTCATCGCCGCTTCGGACGGACGATAACTCCCAGTACAACCGGCCCCGATCTTTCCAGGATTTGTCGAAGCTCGCACGCAATCGCCCTCAATAGATCCAGGTCAGCAGCAGGGTGACTACATTCTTTGTGTAGTCATAAACCGGAATATTGGATGTGTTCCTGATGCCCTGGTACTGCAATGCGGCGGAGAGATTGTGGGGCAAAGGTTTTGAGAGTTGAGCGAAAATATCATGCTCCATGTCGTAGCGTTGCGATAAATCTCCGGCGTCGTCGGCAAACAGGAGTTGCGGGTGTGAATAAGCCCTCCAGTGGATATCGTACTGAAGGCGCAAGGATAGTTTCAGCCAGGGCAGCGCCACATCGCCGCCCATCTGTACACGGTTCCCCGTATAGGTGAATGCCGATCCGCTGGCCGCTTCATTATCGTATTGATATCCCAACCTAAGGAGATAGCGGTCTTGCGCAAAGCGAAACATGTGCAGGAATCCGATCATGTTGTTGAAAGCGTCGCGCGAGTCCGCCGCGAATCGGACGTCAGTGTCCGCAGGCTCCCTGAAAAACTCTTTGATCTGGTAGCGGTACAGCAGTGTAGTCAGATTGCCCACGCTGCCGAGGCCGGGCGCCGTAAAGTTCGGTGCCACGACCGCGACGGGGAATATCAAACTGTGACGGGATAGAAAGCCGTTGAAATCGAGGAACATATAATCGTACGCATACTGCGCCCCCACTTCATACGGCATCTTTTCTATCACGCCCCGGTAAACTCCCGAGAGGCCGCCCTGATGGTCTTGAATATTGAAAACGCCCACCCCGCTGTTCGTATTGACTGTTTGATACAGCGAATACGTCGCCGTCGCTTCCACCGGTCCTCGTCGATACCAGGCATAGTCGGCGCGGATGGTTGCCAGGAACCCGGGTGAAGCTGTCGGCCTGGATCGGAGCGCCTCGGCGATGGGATCTCGGCTTGCGCTGGGGTTCACTGCGACATTGTCATCGTAATACCCGCCTAGTCCGACCTGGACCTGCAACCGCTTGCTGTCCGAGGGCTTTCTTGCGGTCGCAAGCGCCTCCTGGATTCTTACCGAGGCTCCGGTAATCGGAGACATCGGCTGGATTTGTTGCGCGGACTCCAATTCCGCCTGAGCTTGATCCGAGAATCCCAGGGTCCCGAGCGCAAGGCCTCGGTAAAAAAGGGCCAGCTGCCGGATGGTCTGGTCCTTGGATCGGTTGACCGCGAAGGCCGCGGCTGCGCCTTCATAATCACTTTGTCGATATCGAAGGAAGCCGACGTAATAGCCTAAATTGTCCCTTGACGGGTGCTGGCGGAATACTTCTTCCAGCAGAGGTCGAGCCTGCTCATACTTACCGGCTGCGAAGTTGGCGACACCGAGGTGATAGGCCACATCGAGGTCGGCCGGGCGAAGACGATGCAAGGTGGTGAGCGGAACTATGGCCTGATCAGGTTGCTCCTGCGCGAGGCGAATGAGCCCGAGGTAATACAGACCACGAGGATTGCGAGGATCAAACGTCAGGGCTTTCTGAAGCAGTGTGAGACCTTCTGCATAACGTTGCTCGTTGTAGGCTAACGCTGCCTGGGCAACTAGGATGTCGGCATCCGCCTGTTGGGCATTTGCCGAACATGCAGCGACCCCATGGAATATGGCCGCCAGAAAACACATTGCCAGTAAACGGGACGGAATGATGGTCAAGAGGGAGTGTCTTAGATGATGATTACCGTCGTCACTGTCCGGGACGACCGGGCAGCGCTTGTTCCAGCTCTTGAATAATATTTCCACGATCTCCTATCATAGGGCGCGTTGCTGGGAAGCCAAGCAGAAAGCCGTTTCCCGGCAGGTCCCCAGGGATTGGCTCTCATAGGTGCGGATTCAATCGGAGGCCTTATGCGAAGACAGATCATCCTGCAGGTCATGCTACTTCTCTGTGCGCTGTCCTCTGTCTCCTATCCAAGTTTGAGTCATGCCGAGTCACAAGGCCGGGCTGGACCTCATGTCGGCGGTCCCTACGGAATTGTGACAGGGGTAACCGGCCAGGCCACCGGGACGACGGCCGGCGCGTTCCGGCAGTTGCAAGTCGGCGATCGCGTGGCTGCCGGAGAAGAAATCCTCGTCGGCCCGGCCGGGGCCTTGGAGATTCTCTGGGAGCGGCGGGCACTATTCTCCGTGGAGGAGCGAACGAAAATTGCCGTGCAAGAATCCAAGAATGGCCTGGCTCTATTGGAAGTCCTCGAGGGGATGGTCCGGACCGCCTATTCATACAATGAGGGGCATCCGACGGACACGTTAACGGTTCGGATCCCGACTGCCCACGCGATAGTGCGGGGCGGGATCATAGAAGCGACAGTTGCGCGGACCGAGGGGGCCGAGAGCCCCGCACAAACGACGAAGTTCGCTCACGCCGCAGCGGCAGCCAGCGGACTGTTCCGAATGATCGAGGGACAAGCCCAGGTAGAGCGACACGATGTCGGAGCGAAGCCCGTCCTGCTCAAGGCCGGCTATGAATTCCAAGCCACGCCGAAGGGCGATCTGGTCCGGCCGTCGGGAGAAAATAGGCTCCGCAAGTTGACCGCGGTTCAGGGCCATCAAGAAGTACCCGGGCCCGCCGTCCAACATGTGGTGCGGATTCATGTGGAACATGCGCTTGAGGTGGAACGAGCGCTCAGCCGACCATCCCGCGATGGAAATGACGCGGAGAAGTTGCACCGGGGTCAAAGCGGAGCCATTGTGTCCACGAGCCTGGGGATTCCGCTTGCCGCGTTTTCCGGCCCCAGCGGGACGACGACCTCCCCATCCGTCTTGCCACCGGCCTTACCACCCGGACCAGTCGTCGGCGGCGGGACAGGGCCGTCTGCGCCGCCGCCATCCGCCCCGATCGTGCAAGTGCCCAGCGTGACCGTGTTGACGCCGAGTCAATCCGGGGGTATCAATACCCAGTCTCTTTTGCGCGACGTGATCCAGGACCTCGGAGGGAGCAACCGAGAGGGAAGGGGACGTGGGAGACGTGAGCGCTAAGCCGCAACCGCCGAATCCTCCTCCGTTCGGCGAGGTATCTATGAAGCGACGTCTGATGCTCAGGTGGAGATCGTCGATGAAGCGAACGCGGCACGCTTCGTTGCCCTTGCAGACACTGCCTGCCTCAACCGCGCGAAAGACTCGGGCAAGACGGTGGAACTGGTGCAAAAATGCGATGTCTTGCCCTAGTCCGCCATCAGGGGCCGGGCAGGGCCGTCGGCATGGTTTTCTCGCCTCGAATTCTTTTCGGCATGGACACGGCCGTTCATACGTATCCGCTTCTAGCTCCCTCCACTAGAGCCGCATCGTTCGATAATGGTTATTTATTCGGTCTCCCGGCGGAACGGGTGTATGGTAAACCCTGAGACCAAGGATTGCTCCGAGCCGGACTTGCTCGGATAGCGTTCCATCGAAGAGCGGCAATGGAATCATCGGCCAGTAATCGGATTGAACTACGCCGGCATGAGCGGTATTTCGTTCCGGACTCCTGCCTGCTGTCCTTCTCTCAATTCACCCTGTCGATATCCTTTTCCGGAGACGCTGAAGGAGAAGGAATTATCGTGAACCTCTCTCCCAAGGGGTGCAAGGTCGAAAGCGAAGCCACCGTGAAGGTGTCCGAAGCCATGTCGTTGATTATTCTCTTGCCGGATCAGAAGACGCCGACGACGGTGGACCTCGCTCTGGTGCGATGGGTGAAGGATGACGCATTCGGACTGGAATTCATCTCAATGGGAGCGAACGAGGCGTCGCGGATTTTTGAATATTTGACGGACATGGAAAAGCGATCGAAGCCGGCGCCCTAGAGCGATATGAAATACATGACGGGCTTGCTTTGCCGGATGGGAGAGGGTGATGACCGGTGTCGCTAACTAAGGAAGATCGCAAAGCGCGACGAGTCGGCGTGACCTGCCGCCTCTTCTTTTTCGGGGAGGACGATTTTGAGGGAGAGGCTCAACTGCTGGACTTGTCTTCCACGGGCTGTATGGCGAAATCGATGGAACCTCTGCAGCCGGGCCGAAAACTGAAACTCTCCCTCTTCTTGC
>DASSBQ010000060.1:0-3886 GCA_035698625.1 Nitrospiraceae bacterium | reverse complement strand
ACCTATGACCGCTATTGGATTCGTGTTGAAGAAATGCGCCAGAGCGCTCGGATCATCTCGCAATGTCTCGACCAGATGCCGCCCGGGCCGATCATCGCCGATATGCCGCAATACATTCCGCCGCCCAAGCCTCAAGTGATGCGCGACATGGAAAGCTTGATTCATCATTTCATCATCTTCACCCAAGGGTTCAAGCCGCCGAAAGGGGAAACCTATTGCGCAACTGAAGCGCCCAAGGGGGAATTGGGATTTTTTATCATTAGTGATGGATCTCCACGCCCTTATCGGTTGAAAATTCGCTCACCCTCCTTCATCCACATGGGGGCGTTCGACCATATGGCACGCGGCTACTTGATTTCCGACATCATCACGATTTTCGGGACCTACGATGTGGTCATGGGGGAGTGTGATAGATGAGGCGTACGACCAGGATATTCCAGTGCTCGCTGCCCGCGCACGATCGGAATGTGCTCGGTCGATGCGCGCAGTTTGGAACATCCTGGCCATACGCCTCGATAAAGGGATGTGTGGAGGAACCGTGCTGAAAGACAAATACGGGAAAGAAATCGAAGAAATTTTGAGCCGCTATCCGGTCAAGCGCTCCGCCCTGATTCCCCTGCTTTACCTCGCTCAGCGTGATCACGGCTACGTGACCGAGTCGGCAATGCAGGAGATCGCGCATCTTCTCAGGCTGACGCCTCCGCAGGTCTATGAGACGATCACGTTTTACACGATGTTTAACCTGAAGCCGATGGGCAAATTCCATATACAGGTATGCAAGTCCCTCATGTGCGCTCTCGTCGGCTCGGATACGGTGATCGAATGGATTAAAATGAAGCTCGGAATTGCCCCGGGTGAATCGACGGCAGACGGCCTGTTCAGCCTCAGTGTGGTGGAATGCTTGGCCGCCTGTGGGACCGGCCCCATGATGCAGATCAATGATGACTACTATGAGCAGCTGACCGAGGACAAATTGGACCGGATTCTGGCCGATCTGCGATCGACAGGAACCAGTCCACTGAAGAGCGGGCCGTTTATGTGGCCGGAACCGGTGCCCTCGGGGCGGGGCGCGTGACGAGATTGACATGCCTAAACACGAACTCATTCTTTTAAAGAACATGATGCAACCCGGCTACACCGGGTCACTGACGGACTATGAGAAGACCGGCGGCTATCAAGCCTTGCGGAACACGCTCGGAAAGATCGCTCCGCCTGATGTGACGGCGATGGTCCGCAAGTCCGGATTACGCGGCCGAGGCGGCGCCGGCTTCCCCACCGGCGTAAAATGGGGGTTTCTGCCGAAAGACTATCAAGGTCCTCGCTATCTGTGCTGCAACGCCGACGAGAGCGAGCCGGGTACGTTTAAGGATCGTCAACTCATGGAGCGGGATCCCCATCAAGTATTGGAAGGCATCGTGTTGGCTTGCTATGCCATCGGCGCGGAAACCGCCTACATCTACATCCGGGGGGAAATGGTCCTGGGCTCAAAGATCTTGGAACATGCCATCGACGAAGCGAGAGTCGCCGGGTATATCGGAAAGAACATTCTCGGCACCGGCGTCAATGCGGACGTCTGGGTGCACCGGGGAGCGGGAGCCTATATTTGCGGCGAAGAAACGGCGCTCTTGGAATCACTTGAGGGCAAACGTGGACTTCCTCGCGTCAAGCCGCCGTTTCCAGCCACGCATGGGCTCTACAATAAACCGACGGTGGTCAATAACGTCGAGACGCTGGCGAACCTTCCCCATATCATCAACAGAGGACCCGAATGGTTCGCGGGGATCGGCTCGCCGCCGAAGAGCACCGGTACCAGAGTCTTCTGTGTCAGCGGGCATGTCAAACGACCGGGCAATTATGAAGTTCCGATGGGGATGACGGTCCGAGAGTTGGTGTACGAACATGCAGGCGGCATGCGGTCCGACAAGCCGATGAAAGCCTTTATTCCCGGAGGAGCCTCGGCGCCTTTTCTGACACCGGCCCATCTCGACGTGAAACTGGATTTTGAACATGTCGCGGCGGCGGGATCCATGTTGGGATCGGGCGGCGTGACGGTGATGGAAGAAGGCACCAGCATGGTGTGGGCTGCGCTTCGGCTGATGGAATTTTTCTACCATGAGTCCTGTGGGAAATGCAGTCCTTGCCGGGAAGGCAGTTCATGGCTCGTGCAGACGCTCCGTAGAATTTTGGCAAAGCGTGGCCGGATGGAGGATCTTGAAACCTTGTCGGATCTATGCAAAAACATCGCAGGCCGCACGGTCTGCGCCTTCGGCGACGCGGCAGTCGCTCCGATCCAAAGCACGCTGAAGCATTGGCGGCAAGAATATGTCGACCTCATCAATGAAGCAGAAGCGGCGAATTTGATCATGCCCGGGCAAGTGGGAATAGGACGTTAATGGTGAATCGTTATCAGCAAGAATCATGCATTGAACGGTTCACGTTGAACGAATAACGGGGAACATGCCGGAGACTACACCGCAGATGGTTCGCATCACGATCGACGGAATGGCGGTCAACGTCCCGAAAGGGACATTGGTGATCGAAGCGGCTCGTCGAGTCGGCGTTATGATTCCGCACTTCTGCTATCACCCAAAACTCAAGCCGGACGCCAATTGCCGCATGTGCCTGGTCGAAATCGAAAAGATGCCCAAACTCCAAACAGCTTGCAGCACGCCGGCCGACGAAGGAATGAGCGTGCGCACCGCCACCACTGTGGTCGACGACGCCCATCGATCGGTGCTCGAGTTCATCCTGGCCAATCATCCACTGGATTGTCCGGTTTGCGATCAAGGGGGAAAGTGCGACCTTCAAGACTTCTCGCACCAGTACACGGCGACCAGCCGGTTCGTTGAAACCAAGCGCATCTTCCAAAAGGAGTATTTCAGTCCGCTCATCGAAACGCAGATGAATCGCTGCGTGCAGTGCCTCCGCTGTGTCCGGTACTGCGATGAAGTCATGGACGTCAAAGCGTTGGCGCCGGTCGGTCGCGGCACCATGACCGAAATCAAGTACTTCGGCTCTCACCCGCTCGATTGTGAGTTTTGCGGGGGCTGCGTTCAGATCTGCCCGGTCGGAGCGATTACCAGCCGACTGTCCATGTACGAGTACCGGCCCTGGATGCTGAAACGAGCCGAGACCATCTGCGGCTACTGCGGTGACGGGTGCCAGATCACCGTGCAGACGAAGGAGCAGGAGCTCATTGAAGTGAACTCGGCGCATGGAGCGGGACGCAACAACGGCGACCTGTGCGCTCGCGGGTTTTTTGGGTTCCATGCGGCCGGCGATCCTCATCGCCTGACCCATCCGCTCATTCGGCGCGACGGCGTGCTGGTGCAGGCGACCTGGGAAGAAGCTCTGGAATACGTCGCCGACCGTGTCCGCGAGATTAAGGCAGCCCATGGGGAACAGAGTTTCGGAGGATTGATTTCTGGCCGTTGCACCAATGAGGAATTGTACCTTTTTCAGAAATTTCTCCGCGTGGCCGTCGGCACCAACAATATCGACAGCAGCGCGCGCTATGGCCATGTCAACGGTCTGCATGCCATGCAACTCGTACAGGGAACACATCGGTGGACCGTCACCTTCGACGACATCCTGGATGCGGACGTCCTCATTCTCGTCGGCACGAACATTACCGAGACGAATCCCATCACGGGCCTCAAAGTCAAAGAAGCGGTGAAGAAACGCCGGGCGACGCTGATTACGATCGAGTCGTTGGAGCCGGTCGTCGACACGATGAGCAATATCGCCAATCTCTCGCACCATCATTTCCGTATTCCGACCGGCGACACACCCAACGCCATCCTGGGGTTGGTGAAGGCCGTCGTAGAACAGAATCTGATACAGCCGGACCTCGCGCAACGGAATCCGGCATATCTCAACGCCATCA
>DASSBQ010000059.1:0-9025 GCA_035698625.1 Nitrospiraceae bacterium | reverse complement strand
GGAGCTGCGCGCGTATCCCCATCTTCCGACTCCACCCGAGGGGCAAGAAAGTCTCCCGCCGTTGATTCGTATTGCTAGCGGCGAAACAAAGCCGACCGATGCCTTCACCAAGGTGTACTACAACGACCGATGGTATTGGATCGAGAACCGCGATCTCCCGTCGAAGGGATTATTCTCATTTCTCCTCGTCATGTTGACCCTGGCCGAATCCGGCCAGAAGGCTCCCTCACCGTTCGTCACAATTCAGGCCAACTAATCCCATTACTCATGAACGCTTCTGCAGCAATTATGGATTCGGGTGGTCAAAGAAAAAACAAGATAAGGGGTCGATGTCCTCTTTCTGGTGGATGAAACGAATAAGATCGTGGATCTGAACTTCGCGAGCAAAGAAGCAGCCGAGCGCGCTGCTCAAATGCCAAACATAAATCATCGTTGAAGGGGCGCAATAGGCCGGCTAGGTGCACTTCGCGTACGGATTTATTTAGCCTGATAGCACGTGAGTCTATCCGAGCTTGTTAAGCGGGAATCCGGAATGCTCGAGGAGGAGGTCCTGTATGTCTAGAATCGTTTGTCTGGTGCTCACGGTGATGAGTGCCCTGTTCACTCAATGCCTGCCGTCGCAGGCCCTAGAAGCGCGGCCCAACATTCTTCTGATTATGATGGACGATATGGGCTTTTCCGACTTGGGCGCGTTCGGGGGCGAGATCAAGACGCCCCACATTGATGG
Source organism: Nitrospiraceae bacterium (assembly GCA_035698625.1). Taxonomy (GTDB): domain Bacteria; phylum Nitrospirota; class Nitrospiria; order Nitrospirales; family Nitrospiraceae; genus DASSBQ01. Next base: position 8,298 of record DASSBQ010000059.1, on the reverse strand, counting down.
GCTCGCCCAGGAGGGCGTCCGCCTGACGAACTTCTATGTCGCGCCGACCTGCTCGCCCACGCGCGCCATGCTCATGACCGGGCTGGACCATCACCTGGTCGGCCTCGGCACCATGGCCGAACTGGTGCAGCCGAATCAGCGAGGCAAGCCTGGCTATGAGGGATACCTGAACGATCGCGCGGTCACGTTGCCGCAACTCCTCCGGGACGCCGGGTATGCCACCATGATGGCGGGCAAATGGCACTTGGGTGAGGATCCCGAGCACGACCCCTCGCGCAAGGGTTTCGAGCAGTCGTTCGTGCTGCTGGAGGGCGGCGCGAGTCATTTCGCCGACGAATGGATGCTCTACCCCAACTTCACTCCCATCTACCGCAAGAACGGCGAGCGCGTGCATCTCCCGGGCGGCTTCTACTCGTCGCACTTCTACACGGAGCGCCTCATCCAATGGCTCGAGGCGAAACACGACAATCGACCGTTCTTCGCCTACCTGGCCTTCACCGCCCCGCACGACCCGCTCCATGTGCCCGATGACCGGTTGGCCCGCTACGCGGACGCCTATGACATGGGGTACGACGTTTTGGCACAGCGTCGCGTCGCGCGGATGAAGGGCCTCGGCGTCGTTTCCAGCCATGCGGTCCCTTACCCTCGGCCGGGGCTCGTTCCCTCGTGGGAAGACTTGTCGCCCCAGGAGCGCAGGCGACAGGCGCGCGCGATGGAGGTTTACGCCGCGATGATCGAGGCGGTGGACGACAATGTCGGGCGTCTCATCCGGGCATTGAAAGAGCGAGGGAGATACGAGGATACGATGATCCTCGTCTTTTCGGACAACGGCGCGAACGGACAGCCGACGACCGCCTACCCAGGGGCGACGGCCGCCTGGCTGGAGCGGAACTCCGACAACCGTCCGGCGAACCTCGGCAGACGGGGTTCCCGGATCAGCACCGGGCCAGGCTGGGCGCTCGCCTCGATGGCCCCATTTCGGATGTTCAAGACGTTCGTGAGCGAGGGGGGCATCCGCTCACCGCTGATCGTGAAAGGCCCCGGCGTCGCTCGGGCCGGTGAGATCAGCCATGCGGTGACCGATGTCCGCGATATCATGCCGACGCTGTTCGATTACGCCGGTGTGTCGCATCCCCGGTCCTATCAGGGGCGGAACGTGCTTGCGATGCAGGGGAAATCAATGGCGCCGTTTCTCCGTGCCAAAACGCATACCGTCCACGACGCCGATCGTGTATTCGGCTTCGAGCTGTTCGGTTGGCGTGGTGTTCGGCAAGGCCCTTGGAAGGCCACCTGGATCGGCCCGCCGGTCGGCCCCAATGATTGGCAGTTGTTCAACCTTGAAGAAGACCCAGGGGAAACTCGGGACGTAGCGCGCGAACAGCCTGAACAGCTGGCCAAACTGAAAGCCCTCTGGCAGCGCTATGCCGATGAGGTGGGCCTCGTGCTGCCTGATAAGCCCTCGTTCACGCCGGAGTAAGAAGGCCCCGGGACGCCTCTGTCCGCGCCGTAGATCGTGCAGCAATGGGGCATCCCACGCCCTCGTGGTCTACAATTAGACGAGCGGGCGGAAATCACTGGCCCGGCCCAACCTAAGTAGTTGGCCGGCGGTGCCGTGGTGCTCACACCCGACTTCGGAAAGTACGCATGGGCGTGGGCACGCATCGTTTGCTTTATCCGAGAATCAGGCAGTGTCGCCGGGATCAGCTGGCTCATGCACAGCGGTTCCTCTCCCCTCTCAGCAATCGGCGCCGGGACCGGTACGGCGCGTCATTCGGCGACGGACGCGCCTCCTGCGCGAGGTCGTCGCTTCGGTCAATGGGTCAAGAATCAGGTGTACGACTCCGCCAACTATTGCGCAATGATGCTACCGCTACTATCTTGATGAGAGCCTCGGATGAAGAATGATTCCTCTGAAGGAGTTTGGTCCACGCGATGAAACTGGCGGGCATCAAGCGACTGCTCATTGTGGGTGGCGCCGGCACCCTCGAGGTCAAGCCGGGTCTTCGCATCATCGACACGCCTGATTTTCCTGAACAGTGGAAAGGAACCGCCCGTGCGACCACCGATGTGCTCGAGTTGTTACGTGGCGAACGAGACCTTGAATGGACATTTCTCAGTCCCGCTGCGACGCTGCAGCCGGGCTCCCGCACCGGGAACTTCCGGCAGGGAACCGATCAATTGCTGGTGGATGCGAACGGATAAAGCGGCATTTCGACGCAGGATTATGCGGTGGCCATGATCGACGAATTGGAACGGCCGGCCCATGTCCGGCAACGATTTACGGTGGGCTATTAAAGACACACGCACGCGGATGTATCCCATTGTCTTCCGCAATGGCGATACGCTGAAGACGGCGAGGAGAGCACCCCGTTCGTTCTAGCGGTGTCCGGAAAACCGTCTGGCGAACCGCCGGCGAGACACGATCCCTGTTGTCATGAGCATGAAGCAAGAGATTGAACGGACTCTCATGGAACTGCCACATGGCAGGTGGGTGATCGCATGATCGCGTATGTCGCAAACGCCGGCAGCCGTGACATCTCCGTGCTGGAGTTGAACCAGCGAGACGGCGCGATACGCCTGATAGAGAACGTCCCTGCTGCCGGAGATGTGATGCATCTCGCGATCGGGCCCCGCCACAAATACTTGTACGCGTCATTGACGTCGGAACCGTATTCGGTGAGCAGCTGGGCCATCGATTCGAACAGCGGCAAGCTGAGACCGATGCAAACCATACCTGCAGCCGACAACATGGCATATCTCTTCGTCGACCGGAGCGGGCGCTACCTATTGGGAGCGTCATATTTCGGCGATAAGATTGCCGTCAACGCCGTCGGTACTCGCGGCGAGATCAGTCCGAAGCCGCAGTTCGTCATTCCGACCGGTAAGCATCCGCACTGTATCGTGACCGATCCGTCCAATACTTTCGTGTTCGTCCCCACCTTGGGAGCCGATGCGATCCAGCAGTATCGCTTCGCCGAGACGAGCGGGGAGCTCACGCCGAACAGCCCGCCGGCTGTCGCAACTACGAAGGGAGCCGGTCCCCGTCATCTCGTGTTTCACCCTGATCGCCGCCGGGCCTTCTGCACCAACGAACTGGACGGCACCGTGAACATGTATGACATCACCGGTTCCGGCACGCTCACCCTACGCGGCTCGGTTTCCGTCATGCCTCCTGGATTCAAAAAGAAGCCGTGGGCCTCCGACATCCACGTGAGTCCGGACGGAAACTTGTTGTACGCCTCCGAGCGCAGCTCGAGCACCCTTGCGGCATTCCGCGTGAATAACGGCACACTGACTCACATCGGACACTATCCGACCGAGATGCAGCCGCGCGGCTTCACTATCGACCCCGACGGGAAATACCTTCTCGCCGTCGGGGAGAAATCGAATAGCTTGAGCACATACGAGATCGACGGGCGGACGGGAGCGCTGCGGCAGCGTGCGCGCGTGAATGTCGGTCAGGGGCCGAACTGGATCGAAATCATTGCGCTGCCCAAGTGAAGCGTGGCAAGGCCCGGCGGGCAGTCGTCCGGGAAGATTCCATCGGCGGTCGAGACAACAAAAGCGAGGAGCTTCCATATGGGACACCGCGAAGCAGCCGCCGTCGCGGCGCCGGCGCCGGCGCAACAGGCGAGCGACACCAGCTCATTTATCAGGAGATGAAGCCGATGGTTGGGGAACGGTTGGCTTCGTAGCCGGTGCACGGGTGAATCATAAGCGAAGCACATGGAGGCTTTTTCGTCGTGAGGTCTTTTTCGCATAACGGTTGTCATGTCGTAGCCGCCTATGTCCTGGGTGCACTGCTGATAGGCTGCGGGCGCATGGTGTCTTTCGAGTATGAACCAACCAATCCCTGGAAAGGACAGGGCACGGTGGCTGTCTTACCATTCCGATACGAAGCTGCCGAAAACGATCGAGTGAAACCTCGCGAGGTCGAAACGAACCGGGCCGCCAGGACGGAGCTGTTTCTTTCTCAGGAGATCAGCTCGTTCTTTACGGAGGCGCTCCAAGAGGAATTGGTTCATTCCGGTTACGCTATAGATAAGTCGAGTCCGGTCACCATCCGGGGTGCCGTTACGCGGTTTTATGTCGATTGGAGAAATGGCGTTGAGCGCTTCTTTGAATTGCACGCGACGTACACTGTTCAGTCTCAAGGCCACGCTCCATTTACATGGGAGTGTTCGTCGCTTCAGTATGGACCCAATACGCTGGCACAAGACAGTATTCTGATTCGAAAAGGGACCGCGAACTGCATGCAACGATTCATTCAAGCGGCGCTGGAGGCAACGGCTTTGTAACGCGTCAAGGACGGAATCAACGACTGCAGTACGGTCGAGCATCCTCAGCGAAGCCGAAGCCGTACCGCCATGGCAACTGCATAATCCGGCGGAGTGGCGTCTATTGATTAGTCCCTTTAGGGATTGCAGACTTCTCACACATGGAATGACGAGACTGTTTTATCAACGCGACGGCATATCATCACAAGGAGGATAACTAATGACGATACCGGGTACGCCATGGGGCGGGATCAGCACCATCGGACAAATTTCCGGAACCCACACATTGCGGTTTCGCGCGAAGCAAAGCGGATTGGCCATCGCGGTCGAACTGCTGGCCGCTCACAGCTCCGGCGCGCCGATTATTGACGACGCAGGCAAATTCATTGGCTTCGTGAGCGAATTTGATCTGCTCGGAGCGATCGAAGCCGGACAGAATTTAAGCGCGGTGACGGCGGATCAGATCATGAATAAAGATCACTTCGTGGCCGATGCCTCGACGACGGTTTCCGATGCGATCCGCCTGATGAAGGAGAAGCACTTATTGGTCCTTCCGGTCATCAAGCAAGGGAGAGTGATCTACTCCGTCACCCGCCACGACCTACTCAGAGCCCGCATCGGGCTCGGGATGGGCATTGAAGTGTGAACAAGATGAGCCGGCTCCCGTAGGAAGAAAGGAGCGCCATGGCTCATCTCTTTGAATCGCTCACTCTGCGCGACCTGACATTCCAGAATCGAATCGCCGTCTCGCCGATGTGCCAATATTCCTGCGAAAACGGCATGGCGAACGATTGGCATTTCGTGCATCTGGGCAGTCGCGCGGTCGGCGGAGCCGGCTTGGTGATGGCCGAATCGACGGCCGTGACGCCCGAAGGACGGATCAGCCCGCAAGATCTGGGACTCTGGAGCGACGACCATATCGAGCCCCTGGAACGCATCACCCGCTTCATCCATGCACAATCGAGAGTGGCCGGGATCCAATTAGGGCATGCGGGACGCAAGGCGAGCACTTACCGGCCCTGGGACGGACAGGGAGCTGTTCCCGAGGCGCTCGGCGGCTGGCGCAAGGTCGTCGCCCCCAGCGCGCTCCCGTTCGCGGACGGATATGCGATCCCGGACGCCCTCACCGAGACGGAGATCCAGGCGGTGGTCACGGCATTCGCGGAGGCGGCCCGCCGCGCCTGCGATGCAGGCTTTTGCGTGGTGGAGATTCATGCGGCTCATGGATATTTGCTGCACCAGTTCCTATCGCCCTTCAGCAATCGGCGGCAAGATCGGTATGGCGGTTCGTTTGAAAATCGGACTCGCCTGGTGCGCGAAGTCGTGAGCGCCGTGCGTGGCGTATGGCCGGACCGTTTGCCGCTGTTTGTTCGCATCTCGGCGACGGATTGGGAAGTGGGCGGGTGGGACGTGGAGCAATCAGTCGAGCTGGCTCGTCACCTCAAACCACTCGGAATCGACCTGATGGATTGCTCATCGGGCGGCAATGTGCCGCAGGCGAAGATCCCCGTCGGTCCCGGCTATCAGACACCTTTTGCAGAACGGATCCGGCGAGAGGCCGGAATCGCAACCGGCGCCGTCGGCCTCATCAGCATGCCGGAGCAAGCCGATGAGATCATCCGGAAGGGACAGGCCGATCTGGTCCTGCTTGCGCGGGAATTCTTGCGGGATCCCTATTGGCCGCTTCACGCGGCGCGCGAACTGGGCCATGTAGTCCCTTGGCCCACTCAATACTTAGGAGCGGCTCCGCACGGAACGCAGGCGCGCGCGCCGGTTGATCTGGCGCGATTGGCGCGTTGCTTCGCTGAACACCATGCCATCGTCAAGGACACGTAGGCAGCCGGCATAAGGATACTCATCCTCGGAGGAGCGGCGGAGGCGCGTCATGGAGACACGAATCGGGTTCATTGGGCTGGGGCGCATGGGGCACGCGATGGCGGACAATCTGCTCACCGCGGGCTATTCGTTATCCGTGTATAACCGCACGCCTGAAAAAGCCGAGGCCTTGGTGACGCGTGGAGCCGCGCTTGCAGATGATCCCGCGCAAACCGCGGAGCCCGGCGGCATGGTCATCACCATGTTGTCCGACGATCACGCGCTGGAGAGCGTCACGCTCGGTGAGAACGGATTCCTCCCCCGCCTGGGACCCCACGGCATTCATCTGTCCATGAGCACGATTTCTCCTCGCCTTGCGCGTCGTCTCGTGCACGATCATCAACGGTCCCACGTCGCCTATCTCGCCGCTCCGGTCTTCGGGCGGCCCGACGCGGCAGCAGCACGCAAGCTGTGGATCTGTATCTCAGGTCCTTCAGCAGCCAAAGAACGAGCGCGACCGGTCCTGAAGGCAATGGGACAAGGCATCTTTGATTTTGGTGAAGAACCCAGCGCGGCGCATGTCGCCAAGGCAGCCGGCAACTTCCTTCTCGCAGCCATGATGGAAGCGCTTGCGGAGGCGCTCACCTTGGGAGAGAAAAACGGCATCGACCGGAGCGCATTGGCCGATATGTTCTCGAACACCTTGTTTGCGTGCCCTGCCTATCAAGTGTATGGCAAAGCAATTGCCGAAGGGCGATACCAACCGCCAGGATTTACGGTCACGCTGGGCCTCAAGGACCTCAATCTCGTCTTAGACACTGCGGCGATGAGCACGATGCCGATGCCGCTGGCCAGTCTCCTTTATGATCGTTTCCTGGCCACGATCGCCAAAGGATGGGGACATCTCGACTGGGCGGCCGTGGCATTGGGCGTGGCGCAGGACGCAGGGCTGGCCCCTACTCACATCGGAGACAAAAGAGAATGAGACGAGTCACGGCACTCCTTATCAAGTCCAACAACCTGCCCACATCTGATGCCCCTGGTTCCAATAGCATTAGCACTATCCGGCACGAGTCCCGATGTTCTTAAAATAGAGAGTTCCCTGCCGGTGGTGAAGCGGTTCTCATACTTGGTGCTTGCCTGTCTGCTGGTCCAACGGCCGGCGCCGCTGAACTGTAGCCTTGACCTTAGCCCAAAAGAAACGGTATTGACCGGAGCATGTCGCATCCATGTCGGTGAGACCCTGTTCGCCTGTCCGATGTATCAAATTTATGGAGAAAGGTACGTTGACCAGACATGAAAGTGCTCGCCCAAAAGGGTGCGTGCAGGTCGAAGCACGCGAAACGGCTCGAACAGGCTAACGTGATTGCCGGACGCACAGCCCGAAGCTTGACTCCGGAAGGGAGAAGACCATGGCAGAGGGAGTGACGAACAATGGGAGAGTACAGTATCGTCTTCCCAGGGTACTGGTCGTTGACGTGGGCGGGACCAACCTGAAGATCTTGGTTACCGGGAAACGCGCGCCGCGAAAGGTGCGTTCCGGTCCGACCATGACTGCAGAACGGATGGTGGAAGCGGTCCGACAGCTCGCCGCCGATTGGTCCTATGATGTCATCGCGCTGGGATATCCGGGAGCGGTACTGCATGGCAGGCCGGCTGTCGAACCGAAGAACCTTGGCGATGGATGGACAGCCTTGGATTTTGAGATGGCTTTCGGATGTCCCGTCAAGGTGCTCAATGACGCCGCCATGCAAGCCCTCGGCAGCTACGAAGGCGGCCGCATGTTGTTCCTGGGGCTGGGGACCGGTTTGGGCTCCGCGTTAATCACCGATGGCGTACTGGTGCCGATGGAATTGGCGCATCTACGATACAGGAAAGGCCGAACGTACGAGGACTATGTCGGCTTGCGCGGGCTCAAGCGATACGGAAAAAAGAAATGGCGCGGGTATGTGTGTGATGTGGTGCCGGCGCTCCAAGCGGCCCTCCAAGCAGATTACGTGGTACTCGGCGGCGGCAATGCCAAAAAACTCAAACATCTGCCGGAAGGCGCCCGCCTCGGCGACAACACATATGCCTTCAGCGGCGGCTTTCGCCTCTGGGAAGAGGCCTGGCAGGACGCGCGTCCTGCCAGTGTCGTATGGAGCGGCCATATGGAAAGGACGCGCTCGGACGCGGGCCGGACCAGAGAATCTCGACGGGGCCCCTT
>DASSBQ010000058.1:0-4453 GCA_035698625.1 Nitrospiraceae bacterium | reverse complement strand
GGCGACGGCCTCCCCGCGTTTCTCCGCCTGTTCGCTCACCGACTGGTGCAAGAGCCTGGTCATTGCGTTACCCGCGCGGCGGAGGCGAGAGAAGTGCGGACCAGCGGCATCGCGATCATCTTGGTGGGAAGAGGTTGGGGGCATCCTTCATCGGGGCGGCACCTCCAGGCGATTCGGGAGAGCACCGGGTGTTTGCAGGGCAAGTCGGAAAGCAATATTGATGTGGCGCAGCTCCGATTCATCGGACGGGACATCCAGGATGAATGTGCCGTACCCGAGCTTCACGTATCGCGCAAGCTCCTCGCCAACGCACCGGTAGCTGCCCACGAGATACGGACAGAACGTCTTGTAGTGCTGAAAGGGGATCAGCCAGTAGGGATTGCTCTCGGATTGTTCGCCCAGCTGCGTCAATTGCTTGTGCCAGACGGAGTCCGAGACCTTCATCGCCAGCTGATGCGTGAGCTGGCCCTTCCGATCTTCGGGAAAGCGTGCTCGAGCGACACTCCACGCTTCCGCCTCATCCTCGCGGGCAATGATTCCGATGCGCATCCCACGCTCGATGTCGGCACCCGGCGGATCTCCTCCGTATTCCGCGGCCGGCTTCGGATATTCGACCGAAACAGCACCGAGCGCTTTGACGGCCGCCAACCCGGCCTCCGAAGAGCCGGAGACGAAAACGCCTGGGACGAGATCCCGGGGCAGAGAAGGTATCAGCTTGAGCCGATCCACTTTGTAGAATTCGCCTGAGCAGGTCAGTGGAGACGCATCCGTGAGAAGTTGTTGAATGATGTCCGTGTATTCCCTCAATCGCTCGTATCGCTTGTCATGAGGTGTCGTATCGTTGAGCGCCGCCAGGTCGTTCTTGAAGCCCCCGGCGACCATATTGAGATACACCCGTCGTCCATAGAGGTAGCCGAGGGAGGCGATCATCTTGGCGACCGTGTAGGGATGCATGTAGGTGGGCTGGACAGCCACGAGCGGACACAACGCCTTCGTGTGCTGGATAATGATGTGGGTGATAAGCCAAGGGTCGACCAGCGAATTGTCCGTATATACGAGAATGCCTTTGCATCCGTGCTGCTCGCTCCAGCGCGCGACGTCGGTGACCCGCTCGACGTAGGCTTCCCGGCTTACCGCGCTGGATGGCGGGCAAGTCGAGAATACCTGGACGGATCGCGCTGGTGGTTGAGACATCATCATTCCACTCTCCTTGTGGGCCCGGTGGGACCCGGCCCGACTAAGACATGGGTGGAATCAATCTCTGGCGGTAGCCCCCGTGATACTGGGCCGCACGGCAACCTGCTGGTTACCCAGCCGGCTGGCGATCGGCTACGCGATTCCCTGCTCGCAACGGCTGCGGCGATTCTTGGTCGCCGACTCGGCCCTAACCGGCGAGCGGAGCCGCCAGACCTGATGTAGATCTTGCGGGGACTGATCGGTGTATACCTCGCTGCAGAACGCCTCATGCGACTACACAGAGAGGAGCGGCTATCGTTCCACCAGGTTGTCTGGCGCGCGTGGGTTTCCCCGGTCACGGCGTGCCGGCATGAACACGCGCGCCGGATTACCCAGCACCGTCGTTCCCGCCGAGACCTCCGTGAAGACTGCCGCCCCCATCGCCACGGTGGCCCAGCTCCCGACCGTTTTGCCGAGAAGAATTGAAGCCCCCGCTCCGATCAAAGCTCCTTCTCCAACGCAGGCCCCGCCCGAAATGAGCGCGCCGGCACCAATGACGGCATATGGGCCGATGGAGACCGCGTGTCCGATCACTGCGCCGATATTGATCGCCGTATGAGCACCGATCGAGGCATTGCTACTCACGACGGCTCTGGCACCGATGATCACACCTTCCCCAAACTTCGCCGACGGGCGAAGCAGCGCCGTTTCATCGATCACGCTGATGACATGGTGGCCATATCCTTCGGCAACCTCCGTCAGGGCGCGGCGCGCACGGGGATCACCAACCGCGATGCAGACATCCACCGATCCGGGCCTCACGTCACGAAAAAAGGATCGATCTCCGATGACCCTGACTCCGTGGACGAGCCGATTGGCCGGTACCGCATCATCGACGAATCCGATGTCCGAGTAGCACTCCTGCATAGCCCCTCGAACCATATCCACGACCTCGCTCCCCAGTCCCCCGGCCCCTACGATGAGCAAGGTCTTCATGGCTACCATTCACACCGGCTACACAGATCTCTCAACTCGAGGTTCCCCGGACATCTGCCCGCCGTTCTTGTCGGGATGAACAGCAGCTACTTCGTCTCTCTACATACCAAGACGCCGAAGGAAATCAATCGAAATCCGGTCGTACGACTCAAGTCGTAATCTCGAGACCCACATGGTCGACTCGGCACGAACCTTGGTCTAATTGACGATTGGACAATCGGGCTGGAGGATTTGAACGCCGGACCGCCAACACAGTTAGAGTGCGGCAGGACACAAGGAGACGCATCCAGGTCGTGCGCGACGACACGCTGACTCCGTGCCTACCCCCACGCGATATTCTCGGTTCCGCACGGCGGCAAGCAGCTGGCCGCGATCGCGATCCGCAGTCGCAACGAGCTAAAGGCGGTTGGGTTGCCGCTCCCGAGAGGACGTAAGCACGGCCGTGCGTTGTGAATGGATTCCGCCGGAATCAGCGGAATGGCTCGACATTGTCAACGCTGCACCGCATGACTTCTATCACCTGCCAGCGTATGCGCGACTGGCCGCGGGGGCGGAAGGCGGCACGGCGGGCGCCTTTGTCATCGACGGTCGTCGAGGCCGTCTCCTGATTCCTCTGATCCGGCGTGAGATCGGAGCATCGCTGTTCGACGCCACGTCTCCCTACGGCTATCCATCGCCGCTCTGGTCCTCACCGGAGGGTACCGAGCTTGAGCGTGAGGCACTCTCTGCATTCATTGATGGTCTGCGACGCGCACGGGTGGTCTCAGCATTCGTTCGCCTACATCCTCTGCTGACTACAGAACTCAAGTGGTTCGAGGAGCAAGGAGAGGTCGTGTGTGGAGGCGAAACCGTATACGTGGATCTTGGGAAGACTTTGGATGAGCTCTGGCGCAATACGAGACAGAACCATCGTCGGTCGATCCGCCGCGCGCTGACGTCTGGATTCGTCGCACGCGTGGACGAGACGTGGGCGCACCTAGTCGGGTTTCTGACTGCATACCGTGAAACCATGACGCGGGTAGATGCGGCGGACTACTACTTCTTCCGTGATCAGTACTTCACGGATTTGAGGGCAGCGCTCGGCGAGCGGCTGCACCTCTTCGTCGTCGAACACGAAGGCAGAGTTGCGGCGGCCGCGCTGTTCACACAGTGGTCTGGGATCGTTCAGTACCATCTCGGTGGTACCTGCGACGAGTTCCTTTCGGTAGCGCCCATGAAGTTGCTCTTCCATTTTGCCCGCACGTGGTTCAAAGAGCGTGGCTGCGCCGTCATGCATCTCGGCGGGGGCGTCGGCTCTAGACATGATTCGGTGTTTCATTTCAAGGCGGGATTCGCGAGCACACGCAGGCGCTTTCACTCGTGGCGTGTCGTCGCCGAGCCTAGGGCCTACGCAGAACTCGTGGAGCGCTGGTGCCGTGAGACTGGGCGCGAACCGAGCGGCGCCTACTTCCCCGCGTACCGGGAGCCTCGATGAGGCATGGGCCGACTCTTGGAGATTCGCCTCCTGCTCGGCAGCGCATAGGCGCGAGTTGCTCGCTGCCCGTTGGCGCCTTCTTGCAAAAGGCATCCAAGAGCCGATAAGCGGCTCCCGTCCGCTGAGCGGCCCCAGCCGAGCCTCTAGCTGAAAAGCTCTCTGCCACGCGCTGAAAGAAGAACTATCGGCGGACGCAGGGGTATAGACCGGTGCAGCGCGAATACAAAGGCGCGCAAATAGAAGTGAGTTCCTACCCCTCCGACCAAAAGTGGCGCCCAATAGTCATCGTCTCCAGGCAGACCGAAGGCTGCGTTCAGATCAAGAATCTCAGGACACCTTCCGATTGGCTGTTCGACACCGAGGAAACATCTGACGAGAAGGGCTATCAGCTTGGTGCGGGTTGGATCGACCGGCAAGAGCAGTGAACGGCGGATGGCTACGGTGATACATCCGAGCGCGCTTGGACACCGTCCTTCATGGCGCCGCCTCGCCAGGAGGCAGAGAAAACGCCAGTGACGCCAAAAGGGACTGCGGCGCCCGCAAACCGTTCGTTCGACATCGATGCCGTCAACGACTCGAACCTTGGACCCGTTGATTAAGTAACCGATGGGCCTGAACGCTATCGCCGTGTACTCGGGCTGGACTGGCCACCGACAAAGCGGACGCGCTCCTTGCCCTTTAGGACGTCGGGAGTAATCGCCCACGTCCCGCCACACGCCGTCGTCGCGACCTTCCCGGCCGTCGCGGTTCCGCCGAACGGCAGCGTGAATCCGCTGGTGATACCGCCGAGGATGCAGAAGCTGCCCT
>DASSBQ010000057.1:0-9349 GCA_035698625.1 Nitrospiraceae bacterium | reverse complement strand
CGACTTGCCATACTTGACGACGGCGAATTGCCAGCCCTGTACGGGACCCAACGATGCCGATCCGGTGTGCAACGAACAATTGTCGGGCAAGCCCTAGGAGTCTGTCCGAGTAATGCCATTCTACTGCGGTGAAGGATTACTCGGGCAGCCTCCTGGCCCACATTATCCTGAACGCTTCGACCGCAATGGGGGTTCGCTAGCGCGGGCTAGAGCTGAAGAGCTCCCCACTGACGAACGCGTCTTTATCAGGAGAAGGAGCCGGCATGGCGACAGCGATCACCAATATCACTATCGGCGTGAATCTCATCGACGATTACCTGTTGATCCAGGAAGCGCCGGTGTCCAATGTGCTCACGCGGAGTCTGTTCACGGTAGTACAAAATCCCGCCGGCCAAGACTCTACGAGTGAGTTGTTAACCATCGATGGGGACGGCGATCCGGTGCACTTCTATCCGGACTCCACGTCCCAATCGGGCTGGACGACGGTGAAACTCGGCGTTACGCCGCCCGCCGACACCGGTCCCTGCAATCGCATCCTGGGGTTCTACCACCAAGGGATCCTCAACGCCTTGTGCTATTACCCTCTCACGACGGGATCCGGAAGCAGTGCGGTGTGGATGCAATCGTCCTCGCCCGGCACGTGGACCACCGCCGTGCTGTCTCCTACAGCCAAGAACTGGCTCGGCTACACCTATCAGACGGATCAGTACGTCGATCCCGACGGCAATGCTTATTTCTACGGGATCACCGGCAACGTCACGCCTCACTCGTTCTTCGTCATGACCTATGTCACGGTCGAAGAGAATGGTCAGTTAATCTCGAACTGGAACATTATCGCCGAGCGGTACCCCTCACAATTCACCCCCGCTATTGCCGACCCCGACACGGCGGCTTTTCGCCTGACCGAAGGCACGGCCGGCAGCGGGTCGGTCACCGTCCTCTGGGTAGACGGCACCAGCATCTCGCACGAGGATGCGACCATTACCTGGTCGCAACAGAACAACCAACGTACGGCCACCTTTACCTGGGGGACGCAATCGTCGACGTTCAATCCGGAGAAGGGCCCGCTGACGGCCAACAACCTCTACGGTGTCCCCGGAGCCCTTGGCAGCGGGCATCTCCTGCTCCTCGATACCACCGATACGCTCTGGCTCGTATCGAATTTCTATGCGGCGCAACCGTCGATGACGCAGCTGACCGGCCTCACTGGCCAGCCAAAAACCGCGATCTCGGTAGGGGTGGGTGTCGACAGCAGCCAGATCGTGACCATCTTCGCCATCGAGCCGGGCAGCAACTATCTGTGGTATCTCCAGCAGACGAGCAGCGACTCGCTCACCTTCGGCAGTTGGGTCCAATTGGGCGGCACGCTGCTCTCGCTCACCTGCCCGGCGTACATGCGGGCGGGGCCGGAGTTGTTCTCGGCCGGCTTCGCGACCGATCCGCAAACAGGGGCCAGCGCCCCGGCGGTTTTTCACATGGATCAGAACATGCCCGGCGGCACCACGGGCAATGGCGATACCCAAGGCACGCAGGTCTGGTCCACCCGCAAGGTCTCGTCTCCGCCGTCGCCGTCCAATACGACGCCGACCCGCACCGCCACGTATTCCATGGAGATCGCGGCTGTCGAGGCCGGCAACAACCCGGTCGCCGCCGGTCTCGTTACGGTCACCGCCGACCAGACCATCACCGTCGTGTGGAATAGTTATGCGTATCACATCGGACCTACCACTCCGCTCACCGTGGAACTGGACGGCGCCGGACAGGCCACCGTTCTCTACGAGGCCGTCGGCCTGACGCCGCCGGTCATCACATTCACCGCCGTGGACGCCAACAACACCGTCGCGAGCTCGCGGTGGTGTCGGGGCGATGTGGTCCAGTTTATCCAAGCGCTGGACGGAACACCCTTGGCGCCGCTGCCGGACTCCGTCGCCCCTCAGATGCAAACGGTGACGGGTGCCGACCTGATCAATCAAGGCTTAACCGGGGGAGACTATTCTCAACCTGGCCCTGCGAACACGGCCGCGCAGGCGATCAATTCTGCGGGGAACTGGATGACCCAGAACGACACGGACCCCAACGCCCAGGGGACCATCGACCTGAGCCGGATCAAGACGCCTCATTGGGAGATCGACTTCGCCCATCCGGACGGCCCGCGGTTTCGCGTGCTCAGCGCGGAGGAGGCGCGCACGCTATTGACCAACCGGCGAACCACGGGCGAGCTCGGCTCCTTCGGCAGCGTCTTCGGGGACGTCGCGCACTTCTTCAAGCATGAGTTCGATCAACTGACCTATTTCGCCGCCACGGTCACCGACGATGTTTTGAATCTTGTCTTCAATGATTTGGAGCCGTTCGTCATCTCGACCATCAAGCAGGCTGGCGCGGCGCTCGAAACGATCTTCTCGAAGATCCGGCAGCTCGCGGATGAGATTTACAAGGCCATGCAGGACGTCATCGCCTGGCTGAAGATGCTGTTCGATTGGGACGACATTCTCAATACCCATGACGTGATAAAAGAATGCGTGACCCAGACGCTGACAAACCTGAACGACTCCATCGAGTATGCGCAAACACTGGAGAGCGACTTCGAGACGTTGCAAGGGGAAGTGAAGACTATCTTCCAAAATCTCGAATCACACTTCGAACCGATACAGGGAAAGACGTATAACGATTTCGTCAACGGCGCTTCGGGACGTCAAAACACGTTGGCTGGAACAAGCATGCAAAACACGCAGCGTCAGCACGCCTCGAAATGTAATTACGTCTACAGCCGATCGAAACCCTCGTTCAGTGGCGCGTCCGCGATGTCGCTGCAACGCCTTGCGAGAACGTTGCAGGATACCGACCCGACGACACCCATCTCGGATGCGGTCAAGCAGTACATCTACAGCGGAGACTCGTCCGATCAAAATACTCAGACGTTCAACACGACCAGCTCCAAACTGCAGGGTTTTGTCACCGGACAGATCAGCGATCCCGGCAACTTTTTTGATCTCCTGATTCTTGACTTGCTGACCGCGGCTGAAGATCTCGTCCTTTTTATCATGGACGGGATTGAATACGTCATCAATGCGATCCTATCCCTGGCCTCGTCGGCGATCGACGCATTCATCACGATGATTACCGCAACCATCGCTATCCCGATCATCACCTGGCTGTGGAAGAATGTGATCACGAACGGCGACGAGTTCACCCTGCTCGACCTTGTCTGTCTGGTGTTTGCCGTGCCGGCCACCATTCTGTACAAGCTCATCGGCAGCAAATTAGTACAGCCCAACGAACCCGCGCAGGCCCCCTTCACCAGCAGCGATGCAGCCGCGATCAAGAACACCGGGCTCCCATGGCCCACGATTCCATCACAGGTCGGCGCAACAGAAAGAACACGGGTGACGGACGGTTCCCAACTTCCCTCTTTGCTGTTGGCAAATTTAAATGTCTGTTCCGGATACTTTCTGACGGTCGGCAGTGCGTTTACGGTCCTGAGCGATACCCTTGCGTGGCAAAGTCAGCAAAGCGGCGACGACCAGCCCAACCCTCTCTCCAAATGGATGTCCGTCCTTGGCATCATTCCGCGTCTGGAGACGTTCGGCATCAGTGTCCCAGTTGGAATCCTGAAAAAACCGCAAGACCAGTGGAGCAAGGCGGATCAGTGGACGATGTGGCTGTGGTGCGCGCGGGGATCGGCCATCTTGGTAGACACGATTTACACCGCGGTGTCTGTAAGTGAAGCTGAGTCTAAATGGCTCAAAACGTTCGGACCGGCCTTGAAAACCACAATGGGCGTAGGGCTCGAAGCTATCGGCGGGGTAGCCAGCTATTACCAGTTAAACGATAGTTCCTACAGTGACTGGGTGCCTGCGAATGTTTGGATCCGGCCGGTACCGAGTTGTTTCAAGTTTCTGCTTTACTGTGACGCGGAATCGCCCGCTTGGGACCCTGTGCCTTGGTTACCCGGCATCGACGCCGTCTTCGGAATCGGATCGACCGTGACACAAATCGGCGGCACGGTTTATCAATACCAGCATCAGAGCTAGGAAGAGGTAAGGTGCTAGAAAATGGTATCAGGAATGATTTCAGGCGGCGAGGAAGTACCGGGGACGGCCTCGAAAGGCTGGAAAATGATTTCGGACACCATTTGGCCTCCCCGGCGAGGGGCTGCGGGCCCCTGAGCGGCAGCCGGAAGGCGAAACGGCGAGGGCAGAGATAGCAAGAGAGCGCCGTGTCAATCACTGCGGAGCCCAGTACGAACTGAATCCTCGGTCAAGACCGTGGTTTTCTCAGGTCAATGTCGGACACGCTCCTAGTCTCTTCGTCGAATCCTTGAAGAAATGCGGCTTCACTCTCCTCTTCATTCATTTCAATGACCGGATGCTCTTCATTCAGTAAGTTCTCTGTGAGATAGGTGTGCTTAATGGCTATGACACGAGGCCCACCTGTACTGTAACTGCCCGTACTGACCTTTGCCACAGGGAAACGGCCAAATAAACAATCCGATGGGAATTGTCTCTGAGCAAGGAGACGAGCTAAACCCTCCGCAGTAGTCATCCCAGGAAGGACCTCAACGAGAAGGAATGGGTCTACCTTGTACCGATGGTCCCTTGCTTTCCGACACTTCTTCTCAATGGCTTCAACTACTGCCACAGCTAAGTCTTCGTCGATCCGGCCAACGTCCTTAATTTCCTTTTGCGGATCGAACGGAGGCCACACCTCTATTGGGTGTCTATTGCCAAGCACGGGGGTGTCGATGAATTTACGGTGGTCAATATCATATTGAGCAGAAGTATGCTCAATATTGAGAATGCGTTCCCCGCTCTTGTATACAAGGTCCGGTGTCCTCTCTGAATGATCGATTAATGAAAAGACCGGTCCACCACGTTCTGCAATCCAGTCTACGAATTGATTGCCGACCGCTTGTTCATGGAGCTTTCTGATGCGCTCATGTTCATTCATGGATGTGTCAGCCTTGATCTGTGGTCCCGTCCGTCATGGTCGGAGCGGGCCTGGAAGAACGTATCGCGAACACCGGGCCGGATGATACTGTCCGACCGCCGAGGAGGAACCCTTCATCGGCCTCGACGATGGCAGTGCGACCTTAGATCGACATGGCTGAGTAACTCCTTCACAGCATCTCACACGATCCTCTGAGCCAGACAAAGTAAGAAAACTCAATTACCAACCAAGGGCAGGGTGTCCTTCATTGGCGCTCTGCCCTCTTCTTTTGCCCAAAACGGGAGGAAACAGCAAGCATCATGAGCGCCAGTAAAAACCGGCTATTGACCAGTACCGAAGCAGCGGCAGAAAGAAATAAATGTACCGGGAGTCTTTAATCACGCGAGCCTTGGATGGAACCAATTCCTCGCCTTGGCTGGAACAGATGCGCGCAGAGGTTTGGACGTGGCGCTCACTTACGTATTAGAAAAAATGGATGGGGAGTCGTGCGTCGCGAATCGCGCGGAGACTCGGGCCCCGCACTTGCCGAGCAGGTGCGGTCGCAGAGCGACGGCGAGCACTGTTCGACGTTCCGTTGCGAAGGACAACGGAACGAGTTGCGCAGCCGAGCAGATGCCAGGCTTACGTGCGGTCGAGTCATAGCGCTGAGCAGGCAGGACTCACCATTCAGCATGCATCGCATCGCGACCAACACCGGTAGGGGCGTCATTGTCAGCCAAGGCGTCTGACCGTCAAATCCCTCCGCTCAGGACTTGATCACCGGTACAGCGCAGTCATTGCCACCAAAAACCGCTTGCACTCCATGACTCGTTTCCGCTAATTTTTGTCAAACTTGATTAACACACTAGAGTTCGCCGTTCAGCGCTCCCCATGAAGCTCTCGAAAAAAAGTGAATATGGCTTGAGGGCCCTCTTGGAATTGCAGAGCACCTACGAAGGGCCCGTCTTGCAGCGCCACGAGATTGCCGAACGCCAGCATATTCCCGTGGAATTCCTCGAACAGATCCTCCTCGCCCTGAAACGCGCCGGCCTGTTGACGAGCCGCCGCGGCATACGTGGAGGATATGCGCTGATCAAATCCCCCGAGGACATTACGCTCGGACAGGTCATCCGGATTCTCGACGGCCCGCTTGCTCCGATTTCGTGCGTCAGCAAGACGGCGTATCAGAAGTGTCCTGATTGCCCCTATGCCTCAAAGCCCCAGTGCCCGCTTCAAGACGCCATGGGCGAAGTGAGAAACGCAATCGCCGATATTCTTGATCATTACAGCCTGGCCAAATTCGCATCGGCGGGCTCTCCCATCTAACCAACGAGGTAGCTTCATGCAGAATCGATTCACATCGCTCGCCTTCTTAGCCGGTCTCCTTCTTATTGTTGCGACCGGTGTGCCGCCGAACCTGGTCCAGGCGGCCGAATCACGCGACCTTGTCGTCGCCGCTTACACCGTGGCGAAGGAGGCCTACGAACGCAGCATCATCCCGGCGTTCCAGCGCCATTGGAAAGCGCGCACCGGGGAGGAAGTGCGGGTTCGAACCTCGTACACGGCATCCGGCGCGCAGGCTCGCGCGATCATCGGCGGCTTCGAAGCAGACGTGGCGGCGCTCTCGCTCGAAGGCGATCTTCAACAAATCGTCAAGGCCGGACTCATCACCCATGACTGGAGGACCCGGAACAGAGGCATGATCTCGGCATCGGTGGTCGCATTGGGGGTCCGTAAAGGCAACCCGAAGCAGATCAAGGTTTGGGAAGATCTCGCCCGCCCGGGAATCGATGTCCTCTACCCGAATCCCAAGACGTCCGGCGGAGCCATGTGGGACGTCATCGCAATCTATGGCGCCGGCCTGAAATTGGCGGCCGAGAAAGCCGGTGCAGCGGGCGGAGCATCGCCGGAGACCTATGCGGCCGATCTCCTCAAGCGGATTCAGAAAAACGTCAAGGTCATGGACAAGAGCGGCCGTGAATCCGTCACGACGTTCGAGCGGGGTGTGGGCGATGTCATTGTGACCTATGAGAACGAACTCTTGCCGCGGATCAAGAGCAATCGGCCCTATGAGATTATCGTCCCGGACGAAACGGTCTGGATTGAAAATCCAGTGGCAGTCGTCGACCGGTATGCGGACAAGCACAAGGTCCGTGACATAGCCGACGCCTTCATCGCGTTTCTGCATGGTCCGGAGGCGCAGGCGGCCTTCGCCGAACTGGGCTTCCGGCCGGTGGACCCGTCCGCGGCGGCGTCATCGTTGCCCATGCCGGCGAAGCTTTTCTGGATCGCCGATTTGGGCGGGTGGGATCAGATCCACACAAAGCTCTTCGGTCCGCAAGGGATCTGGACGACGAGCGTGGAATCTCTGGCGCGAGGGAAATGAAGGTACGCCATGACCGGCCATGCCTTGATCGCCACCGCGTTGCGCCTGACAGCCGTCGGCTATGCTTTCTTGCTGATCGTGCTGCCTCTCTTGGGAATCGGCGAACAATCCCTGGCCGGAGGCCTCGGCCGATTTCTTGACGACATCAGCACTCCGCAGGCCTCCGCCGCGCTTCGGCTGACCATCCAAACGGCGCTGCTTACGACCTTCATCAACGCGGTGTTCGGCACCCTCTCGGCCATTGTGCTCGTGCGGTACGAATTCCCCGGCCGGTGGTTCTTGAATGCGCTGGTCGATTTGCCCTTTGCCATCCCAACCCTGGTGGCCGGCTTGATGATCGCCGCCATCTACGGCCCCACGAGTTTTG
This sequence comes from Nitrospiraceae bacterium, assembly GCA_035698625.1. Taxonomy (GTDB): domain Bacteria; phylum Nitrospirota; class Nitrospiria; order Nitrospirales; family Nitrospiraceae; genus DASSBQ01. The sequence goes on along the minus strand of DASSBQ010000057.1, from coordinate 1,670 downwards.
CCGGCGGCTGGCTCGAACAGCGCGGCGTGGCGATTCTGTACGATTGGCCCGGAATTGTCCTGGCCATGCTGTTTGTCACCATGCCGTTTACGATTCGCGCGCTGCAGCCGGTCCTGATGGAGTTGGAGCGGGAACAGGAGGAAGCCGCCTTCACATTGGGCGCAGGCGCCTGGACCACGTTCTGGAAAGTCACGGTGCCCGCGGTCCTGCCGGGCTTGCTGACAGGAATTTTCCTGACGTTTGTACGGGCCTTGGGTGAGTTTGGATCGATCGTCATCGTCGCCGGCAACATTCCCATGAAAACGCAGGTGGCCTCGGTCTATGTCTATGGAGAAATTGAAAGCTACAACCCGCAGGGAGCGACCTCGGTCTCCATCGCCATTCTCGCGCTGTCCCTCATGATGCTGGTGCTCCTGGAACGGCTCACCAGGCCGCCGGGTGAACGATGGCCGCGCTGGGCGCTCGGTGCGGTGCGATGACGCGGGTGCTCCTCATCGGATCGGTGTGGACGTATTTCTTGTTCCTCCTAATCGGTCCCCTGCTCTATTTGATGGGACAGATTTTTACCGAAGGGCTCGCCGCCTTCTGGCATGAAGTCACCAAGCCGGAAGCGCTGCACGGATTTCTGCTCACGGCTCAAATCACGCTGCTGGTGCTGGCCATCAATCTGGTCCTGGGCACCATCACCGCGCTTGTGCTCGTCCGCCAGCAGTTCTTCGGTCGGACCTTTCTCAGCGGCTTGATCGATCTGCCCTTTGCCGTATCGCCGGTCATCGCGGGGTTCATGCTGATCCTGCTGTTCGGTCCGGATACACTGCTGGGCACGTTCTTCGGCTCGCTCGGCGTCAAAGTCCTCTTCGCGTTCCCCGCCATGGTGCTCGCGACCCTGTTTGCCACGTTCCCCTTCGTGGTCCGGGAGTTGACGCCGCTGCTGCAGACGATCGGAACGGATGGAGAAGAAGCGGCGCGCACCTTGGGCGCGAATGAATGGCAGGTGTTTTACAAGGTCACGTTGCCCTCGCTTCGTTGGGGACTGGTGTACGGCGCCACCTTGACGACCGCGCGGGCGATCGGAGAATTCGGCGCGGTGCTCGTCGTCTCCGGAAACATCCTGTTGTTGACGCAGACCGCCACGTTGCACATTTATCAGAGCTATGTCGATTTTAACTATGCCGGCGCCAACGCCGTCGCCTTTACCCTGCTGGCCGTCTCGTTCGCCATTCTGGCCGTACTGGAACTTGCCAAGGCGAGGGCGCATGCGGCCGCCGAACAGGCGTGACGCAAACTTTGCATCATGAAAATTGAAGTCCGAGGATTGACGAAAACCTTTGGCTCCGTCGCGGCGGTCGGCGGGGTATCCTTCCACGTGCAGGAAGGTGAACTGCTCGGCCTCTTGGGGCCAAGCGGCAGCGGCAAGACCACGATCCTCAGAATGATTGCCGGCCTGGAGACTCCTTCATCGGGCGATATCTTTATCGACGGCCGCTGCATGAATGACGTCTCCGTCCAAGACCGCAACATTGGCTTCGTCTTTCAGCACTATGCCCTCTTCAAGCACCTGACGGTGTTCGGCAATGTGGCATTCGGACTGCGCATCAAGAAGTGGGATCGCGCGTCGATAGACCGCCGGGTCGCGGAATTGCTGGCGCTGATGAGCCTGGAAGGGCTCG
>DASSBQ010000056.1:0-13343 GCA_035698625.1 Nitrospiraceae bacterium | reverse complement strand
CAGCCGTGGTCCGGAGCGATCAGAAGGCTCTTCGCGCCGTGTCGGGCAATACCTCTGCGATCACCTATCTTTCGCTTTCGGCAGCGCTAAAGGCTCAGGAGGACGGCATTCCCGTTCACATCCTGACGGTCGATCACGTCGAACCGGGCCTCCCGACCGTTAAGGACGGGTCCTATGCTTTGCGCCGGCCCGTCTATCTCTTAAGCCGAGAGCAGGCTGGTCCGATGGTTGAGGCCTTCCTCGCCTTTGCACAATCGTCCGAGGCGGCAGCCATACTGCAGGCGGTGTTCGTGCCGGCCGGCACATCGGCATCCCGAGGAAGTCAAGCCTTGGCCTCATGGAGACTTCTCCTCGTAAAGGCGCTGACAAAGGGTCGTGATAATCCCGTGCCCGCCTTAACCGACAAGTAGAGATCCATCAGGAGACGGCCGCATCGGCGGCTCGATCCAGTCCATATTGACGAATCCGCCGGTAGAGCGTTGATCGGCTGATTCCCAATTCCTGGGCCGCGCGGCTCAAGTTGCCACGTGAGACGGTAAACGCCTTCATAATCAGATCGGTCTCGATGCGCTGCTGGTTGACCTTGAGCGAAATGCTGTCTTCCTGCGAGAGTTGCTCGCTTCTCTGAAAATCGAGATCAGCCGCCTCGATATACTGTCCTTCGGCGACGACCACGGCACGTTGAACCCGGCCGGCCAATTCACGAACATTATCAGGCCAAGCATAAGACCGCATGGCCTCTCCCGCATCCTTGGCAAATCCGAGGATCGACTTGCTTTGTTGAGCGGCAAACCGGCGGAGAAAGATCCTCGCTAATGTCAACACATCATCGCCGCGTTCACGCAGCGGAGGGAGATTGATATGGATTGGGAATTGGCGCAGCAAATCCGACCGCACCAATCCTTCTTCAACCACGGCATTCGGGTCGTGCTGTGAAGAAGCGAGAATCCGTACATCCGGCCCCGATCGCTGCTCCAACAAACGACCAACCATCTCCTGCGAGTCGGCCGGAACATTCGTGACCTCGTCCAAGAACAGCGTACCCCCGTGCGCCGATTCCACCTTCCCCATTTTCCGGAAAGCTTGCGGTGAGTCCGAATCCGGCTCATAGCCGAATAGTTCGGCTTCGTAAAGAGCGCCGGGGATGACGCTGCAGGCAATCGACACAAAAGCTCCGGCGGCGCGCGCGCTTCGCTCGTGAATGGCGCGCGCAACGAGTTCCTTGCCGGTCCCGCTTTCTCCTATGATCAAGACCGGGACATCCGTCATGGCCACTTGCCGGACCGCTTCATGGATGGACCGCATGTCGAGACTGGTCCCCATGATGCTCTCAATGTGATCGGAGCCCCGCTCAGGGTCAATGCCATTCTCGCGCGCTTCGTCTTCCAGTTCGGCAATCCAACCGGCTCGACGGAGCACTCCCTTCAGGATCGAGAGATCGATGGGCTTGTATAGGACGTCGAACGCGCCGTCTCGAACCGCCCGCACGGCCAACCCCCGCTCGCTGTACCCCGTGCACACGATTGTTTTGCATCGGCTGCCGTCGCGCTGTATCGACCGAAGAAGACGGAATCCCTGCTCGGGCGAGGACTTGGGCGGAAGCCCGAGATCCAATAACACCAGTCGCGGTGCTTCGCGCTCAATCAAGAGGGATGCCTGCTCGACGCTATCCGCCACCATCACATGAAACTCGTCGCTGAGCGTGGACTGCAGCAATGACACGATCGGTTCGTAATCCTCGACGATCAGCAGAGACGTCTTGAGCACGGCTCGTTCTCCTTGCTTAGGAATGGATGGACGAAGAATGATCGACCGGAAGGCTATTGGACAAGCCGAACTGACTCGTCCCGATCCGAGGACCCGCACAGAAACACGCCGGTCCCGAACGCCAACGCTTGCTCTTTTCTCCATGATTGACGATTGAGGTTATCCGGCGGTGCCATCGCAATGATGGGTACGTAAGGCAAGACCGTCTGGAGATGAGGAAGAGCACGTGATCCGCTGACAGAATCAAGGCTGAATACAACTACGTCCGGATGAATCTGCGGAAGGTCCGGCCGAACGTCTTCAATATGTCGCGTCAAGATCGCCTGGTATCCGCGCATGGCGAACCAATCCGCAAGCCGACAGCCGATCGTCGGATCTTCCTGAACCACAATGACGCGTTTTCGTTCCGCTGCGCCGCGCTGGGGAATGGTCGAAGCACTCATCGCGCCGCCGCGACGGAACCTTGTGAAGCGGATTGGCGTTCATGGCTCCACCGATACAATCGGTCTTCCATCAGTGGACCCCACCATGTCACGTCTTGAAGTAACGCGGCTTCAATTCCACTTAACCGGGTCACCACTCCGGGCCAGGATGGTCCGGGCGGCCCGTTTGCACCGCGGCACAGTGCCAAAAGAGATTCGTCGGTGCGAGACCCGCGCACTTCAGCAACAATGTCCCGCAGAGAACAAGCACTTGCCGCCCACAGGCCTTGCATGATGGCAGATTGTACCCGAGGGTCGTGCGGACACTATCGGTTTCCCTGTGATTATGGCGTCACACAGATCCGGAATCCGATGTCATCGTTCGTACGATAGATCGGCGCTCGAGAAGGTGCGGCCGGTGCTCATAACACCAGGCCGTGTTGTATGGCATAGCGGGTTAACTCGGCGTTGTTCTTCAAACCCATTTTCTCCAAAATTCGCGCCCGGTACGTGCTGATGGTCGTCACGCTCAGATGCACATCTTCGGCAATCTCACTTACGGTTTTCCCGGATGCAATCAAGCACAGCACTTCATACTCCCGGTCGGACAGCCGCTGGTGAGGCAGCTTTTCCGAGCCGCTGCGCACCGTCAACGCCAACGCTTCTCCGACTGTGGCGCTCACATATTGGCCGCCGGCGAGCACCTTTTTTGCCGCGTGCACCAGTTCTTCCGGAGCGCTCGATTTCGTCAGATACCCCGACGCACCCGCCTTAAACATCCGGATCGCATACTGGTCTTCCGGGTGCATGCTGAGGATCAGCACCGGCAAACCGGGATTCAGGACTTTCAGTTCCTTGAGGACATCGGGGCCGCTCCGACCCGGCATGCTGATGTCCATCACGACCAAATCGAACTTCCTGGCCTTTATTTCCTGCAGCATTTCCTGAGCATTCCCGCACTCCGCCACCGCCGCGCCCTTGAACCCTTCCGCGAGGATGTCTTTGACTCCCCGTCGAAACGATGGATGATCGTCGACAATTAAGAACTTCACCATCGTCATATTCGTCCTCCGTCGAGGCCGTCGATCAGCCGCGGAAGCCGCACAGCAATCCTCGTTCCTCCCTCCAAACCAGGCTCGATCATCAGATCACCTCCCAAGAGGCCGGCGCGCTCTCTCATCCCCTGCAATCCGAACGACCGGGGATGAGAAAGCCGGTCTTCTGGAATTCCCCGGCCGTTGTCGCGAACCTCCAATCGTATGGTTCCCTCATGCTCCTCCAACTCAACGAGCACTGACGTGGCGCCGGCATGTCGCGCGACATTGGTCAGCGCCTCCTGGCAGATGCGAAAGACGGCCGTGGCCTGCTCGGGCTCGAGTTGCAGGTCCTCATGGCTGAACGAGGTCCGGCACGCGATCCCCGTGCGGCGCTGAAAATCTCGGCACTGCCATTCAATCGCGGCCACCAGTCCGAGATCGTCCAACACGCCCGGCCTTAGTTCGGCCACGATCCGTTGCACGGATGCAATCGTGGCATCCACCTGTTCTTTCATCGATCGAATGCGGTCATCCGCGGCGTCCCGTTCCCGGTTGGGAAGCTTGTCCCCTACCAGATTACCGAGGCGCGACAGATCGATTTTCAGGCAGGTGAGGCCCACACCCAATTCATCATGCAGCTCACGGGCTATCCTGGCGCGCTCCTCTTCGCGAATCCCTTCCATGCGTCGTGTTAACGTCCGCAGTCGGGTGAATGACTCTTGGAGTTGCTCTTCCGCCCGTATTCGCTCTGTGGTGTCCTTAAACACCACCACCAGGCCGACCACTTCGCCTCGCTCCCGGATCGGCGTGCTGACAAATTCAACGGGAAATTTCGTTCCGTCCTTTCGCCAAAACACGTCTCGATCCGCATGGACGAGCCGCCCATCCGCGAATCCCGCCAAAAGCTCGCAGGCTTCGGACGGAGACGGCAAGCCGTCGGCATAGGAGTGGCGGCGCACCAAGTCATGTATCGGGCGCCCGATGAGTTCTTCCACCTCCCACCCCAGCATCTTCGCCGCGGCGGGATTGATAAATGTCGTCCGTCCCTCTCGGTCCGTCCCGTATATGCCCTCGCCGGCCGAGTTCAGGACGAGATGATGATGCCGATTCAGCCGCTCCAACTCTTCCTCCGCGCGGCGGCGTTCCGTGATGTCACGGATGATCAATGTAAAAAAGAGATCCGTTTTGCCTTTCCAAGCCGCCAGGCTCAGCTCCATCGGAAACTCCGTGCCATCCTTGCGCTTCCCCACCAATTCCAATGTGCTGGCGGTCGATATGCCGTCCAGAAGCCGGGCACGCTGGAAGGTGTGTTGCAGCAGCTCATGATAGCGCCCGGGCAGAATCGTCGAGATCGGGTGGCCGACAATATCGTGCGCGGCATGTCCGAATGCGGCTTCAGCCCCTTTGTTCCAATATGCGATTTTCATGAGCGCGGTCACCAATACAATGGCTTCCCTGGTCGATTGTACAATCGAACGCAGGCGCTCTTCACTGTCCCGAAGCGCATCCTCAATTCGCCGGCGCTCCGTCACATCCCTCACCACTCCCAGAACGCCGATGATCCGACCGTTTTGGATCTGCGGGGCGCCGACAAATTCGCCCAAGACATAACCGCCTGCTTTCACCGTTATATGCATCGAACAGGTAAGGGAGGTCCCACGTTCAAGAATTGCCTGAATGACGTCCCGACAAAATGAGATGTCGTCCGGGTGCAGCAAGGAACTCAATGGTTCGCCGATCCATTGGGCGCGAGACCATTGTGTCACCGTTTCAAACGCGGGATTAAGCGAAGTGATGAGCCCGGATTCGGACACCGTGAAGATGATATCCTGCGCGCCTTCCACAAGGCTGCGGAACCGATGTTCCGACTCATAGAGCGCCTCCTGCGCCCGCTTCAGCCAGGTGATATCGTGAAAGACGGCCACCGCGCCTTGGAGGCGATCGCCCGGAGCCTTGATCGCTTGGGCATTCACACTCACCCAGCGGCCCGGTTCGCCGACCGCGGGGCGGATGCACATTTCGGCCCAATCGACCCTTTCCCCTCTGAGCGCGCGCATCAGAGGCCAGTCGGAAAATGGAAAGGGTGTGGCGCCGTCGCCAAGAAATAAGCCGATTCGTTTAGGCCAGTCATCAGGCGGCACCTCAAGCGGGGCCAATCCGGCGATGCTCTCCATCGCCGGATTAGCCAGGATGAGCCGTCCCTCGGCATCCGTCACCACTACGCCGTCGCCCATGCTGTGCAGAATGGAATGCACGATCTGCGTCTGGTCGCGCATCGCCTCTTCGGAACGCTTCAGCGCATCGGCTCTGTCCCGCAAATCCTGTTGCGCTTTTGAGATCCGCGCGGCCTGCGCGCGAACGGCATTTTCATAAAACTCCAACAACTGCTCCGTGACGGCCATGAGCGGCGCATGATGCAATAAAGCGGGATCGCGCTCCCCCGGACGCCCCTCCGACGGCGCGTCGAAACGCCGGCCGGCCTGAGAGCGGGAAGCCTCGCTGAACGGCAAGAGCGATACTTTTACGCCAAGCGCCAGCGATTTGCACAGGCTGGCGGTTTCACGATCAATCGCGGTGCGCGAGAACAGGATCACGGCGAACAGATCTTGGGGAGACAACAAGCCGCCGAAGCAGAGGACTGATTCGATCCCGTACTTCCGTACAAATTCTTCCTGCACCGGGACGTATGGACTGCCGGCGGCCGTCGGCACAAAAAATACGTTATGGGTCGTTTCTTCGAAATCCACCAGGAAATTGCGCTCCGGGGACACGGCCGTTTCCAAAGAGATACCGAACTGATGCAGCAATTGCGAGAACATGGGCAATTGCCGCACAAACGCCGAGCTCACCAACGGAATGGCGCGGTACCGCCGCGAGTTCTCGACCGTATTCCACTCCGGTTGCTCGCCGGCCGAGGCCATCAGAGTGAAACACTTGGTATCCGGTTCCGGAATCATGCCGCCGACTTTTTCACGCGCGAGCGCCTGGGTATCGAGATCAAGCGATTGGTATGTGCAGGTCTTAAAACAGCGCACGAGCACACAATCCCGGCGGCCGGTCGCGGGATCGCCGAGAGCGGCATACAAATAACGCACGACGCGGTCAGCCGCCTCTCTCAGAGTGGATGACTCCCGCCCCAGTCGTCTGAGTGCCGCCGAGCATTCAGTCATTTCGCGAAGAGAAAAGCGGGCAAGACTATACATGGGCTGATCCTTGTCCTAACAACCGGCGTGGATGGGAGGAACGGAAGAGAGGTATGGGGATGTCACGGCTTATCTCGGCTCGCATCGAGAATCCGCCTCATGACACGCCAAACGAGAAGAAATAGCGCTTCTCATTTCGAGGCGAGTCTAGTGAAGGGCCGGGACCATGTCAAGCAACGCCGGCCACAGCCTCCTGCTGACACATCCCGCGCTCGACGGCTCAGCCTCTTTGTCCGAAGCAGGATTTAGTCCGACCGAAGCACGTGGACCGGCGCGCAGGGGACTTCGCGGTCGAATACCGACGTTGGACCGGAGATTCATGGAAGACCGGACGCACCCTTCGGGTGATGGGAGCTGATTCATCGGTCGCGGCACGGAGTGCGCACGCTGGTTCCAATCATACGGAATTTATTTCCCAGTATCGCTCCGTGAATTGCCCAGTTATCACCCGCAGAGTACCTGCACCGGATTCCGGCGGCTCCGTCATTTGTCAAAAACAGACCCCTCATCTAGACTTCTCTTATGGCTATTTCTCGTGGGAGTTTCAGCGCCGCAGTGAAGGCGACCCGCATAGCACTTTTCGTGATAGCAGCGATCGGGGCATCGACGGATAGGGACGCCGGCGCAGCCCATGTGGTGCAAATCCCGATTTCCGCCGCCGTCCGAGCGGAAACCGGGTCCGCCTTCAATGTCATCGTCATGAGCTGGGACCAGCAGGGAGCTCCCAATCCGCTGCAGTTACGATGGAGCAACAGTCAGGTGCCGGTCCGCGGCGCGGGTCTGGGGCCACTTGCGGGGGCATTCGCCTATGCGCTGGACCGCCTCGGTCCGAGACACCGACCGACCGGAACCCTGTCGATCACGGCCCATTCAGCCGGCCCCACAAGTTCGGACGGACCCGGCGCCGGAGCCGCGCTTGCCGTCGGGTTTCTTGCCGTGCTTAAAGGAGAACGGCTCCTCAGCGGGATCGCCCTCACCGGCACGTTGGAACCCACAGGACGCATTGGGCCGGTGCCGCGCATGGCGGACAAAATGAAAGCCGCGGCTCAAGGCGGATATCGCCTTTTGCTTGTTCCGCGCGGGCAGTTGCCGGCGCCTCGGGTCAAATTCATCCGTCTCGACACGGAATCCACCCTCATTCTACGAGAGGTCGGCACCGTGGAAGAGGCCTATGAGATCATGACCGGCAAGAAGCTTTAAGAGGAACCGTTCTCGTTCTTCACATCCAACTGTTCAGCAGAAGAAAAGGCGCCCAATACCCGGGATGGCTGTGGCCCGGTTCGCTGAGCACCTTCTGCTGCGCCCGCTGAAGCGCAACGGCCTTGGACACGGTCGAATCCTGCAACTGGCGATAGAATTCCTCGACCAGGCTCACGGTCGCCGTGTCGTCGCTCACCCACAAGCTGGCAAGCGCGCTCTTCGCTCCCGCCTTGATCGCGATGCCGCTTAGGCCCAGGGCGGCTCGGTCATCCTCGGCCGCCGTGTCGCAGGCGCTCAATGTCAACAAATCGAGCGGCGCTTCCCGGTACTGCTGGAGCCCTACCAATTGCGACAGTCGGTCCATCGAAATCTTGCCGTCGTACGCCAGGACAAAGGAATCCTTCACGTCACGATCGAGAACCCCGTGGGATGCAATGTGCACGATCCCGAATTCCTTGCTCTTCATCTCCCGTTCCATGGACGGCACGAGGAATTGCTGATCGAGCAGGTATCGGCCTCCATACATCTGGTTGAGATGTTCGATCTCTGTCGCCGCGTTCTGCAACGGAGGGAATCCCTGCACCGAAGAAGTCATGCCCATGGAAAGCAGATTGACCTTGCCGCGATCGGATGGGCGTACGTCGGTCAGCTCCATACCCGGCGTCACAGCGACTGCATAGCGGTCCACGAGAAAATGTGTCCCATCGTGCAACGCCGCCAGGGGAATCGTGCGTAGCGGTCCATCTGGCACTACGATCAACGTGGTGACATCAGCGGCGAGGAGTTCCTGCTGAACCGGCGCGATCAGCCACGCGTACAGCGTCTGGGCGGATCCCAGATAAGAGCGTGAGCCGTGATCCTGAACCAGCCGTCTAAACGAGCGAATTTCGCGCGTGAGCCTTTCCGCCGGCACGGCGACAGCGTGGCGCGTGAATCCGCGGTCCGTCTGAACCAACAGTTCAACCCGATCCGGCAGAAGAATCGGATAGAGCACCGCCGTGCGGCCGGGTACGCTCATGTCACCGTGTTTGGCCCGCGCAGTGGCGACACAATCATCGCGGAAGTAGTCCTGCAATTCAGCCGCATGCGAGGTTTCAACGGTATCGCGAACCAACCCCAGTAACTGCTGCGTCTGTTCGGGCGTCCTTGCGGCGGCGGCCCTCCGCAGCAAGGTATCCTCCAACTCGGTGAACAAGGGCGCCACGGCCTCGCCGAACGAATGGTGGCGTCCTTGATAGCCGACCGAATATTCGTACCGAATGGGCTTCAAGACCGATACGGATCGCTGATAGGCCGCAACCGCTTCTTCTTCCTTGCCGGTCTCCTTTAACAGGCGGCCTGTTTGCCAATGCCACCGGTAGAGCGATTCGGGGATATCTCCTCTCTGTGCGGCAAATGCAGCCTGCCTCGTGAAAGCCAGCGCTTCCCCGTACCGGCGCTCTTTCTCCAGCAAATGTCCCAAATACCCCCACGCGTAGGACTGCGCCCGCGGATCTCCCAGGCGTGTGGCAACTTGAGCCGCCGAGACGAACGAATCGGATGCCTGGCGGAGGAGGCTCTGATCCGACGGAGATGAATCATCGGCTCGTTCCGACGTCACTACGCCGATTCCCTTCGTGCCGCCGGCCAACAGCGGCTCGCCTTGCGCCATTAACTTCGGCGCCGAAAGGGCACCCTGCAGATCCGCGTAGCCCAACCCGATGTTGAGCAACCCGTAGGCTTTGGCGTAAGAATCCTCCAGCGATTGGATTTCTGACGAAGCGATGTCGAATTGCCTTTCCGACTCAATGAACTGCTGATCATCGAGAAAGGCCGTGGCCAGATTGATCTGGGCCGTCATCGCGAGCGCCCGCTGATCGGCCTCCCTGGCCAAACGCCGGCTCTCGCCGTAGACATCTATCGCCTCAGCCGATTGGTTGCGCGACGAGAGCACATTGCCAAGGTCATTCAACATCGCGGCAATCAACACTGTCCTTCCCTCTTCACGTGCGATTGCAAGCCCCTTGGTCAAATGCTCGACGGCCTGATCCCCTTTGCCCAGAGCATAGGCGGCATTCCCCAACCGTCCCAAAATCGATGCGGTGAGCGCCCGGTTGCCCGCTTGTTCGGACAGCGTGAGGCCGGTCTGCAGCGTCACCATGGCTTTCTTGATCTGCCCTTCCTGATGCAGCGCATGAGCGAGGTTGATCAATGCCCGGCATTGCTCCTCAGGCTGCTCTTCTTCCTCATACAATCGAGCCGCCTCTGACCAATGGACCGCCGCCTGCCCAAAGGCGCCTTGCCGGAAACGGATCGTCCCTTGCTCCATGTGCCGGCTTGCGGACAGGGCGGCTGTATCCCGGACGCCCGTTCCGGCGGCCTGACCGTGGTTCGGGAGCCAGGCATCGACGCCCGCCAGCATCAGGAAGACGACAAAGAATATGTATGTGCGCGACGACCGCATGCAACCAATAGCCGCCGCCCTTCCCGATCCCGCCCGATGATCCTCATGGCCGCCGTGAGAATACCCTGAACATATCGGCATCACAGCCTCCTGGTTCAAGATCCGCATGCTTCACCCAGTCTGATAACGGCATCGGCGGAAAAGCCGTGATCCCGCTCCGCCCGCCGCGCCACCGACATCCCATCCATCGCATTGGACTGCACTGCCGGCTGCTCTTCCCAAATGAACGGACTCGCAAGAGCGTTCCCTGGCTGCGGTGGAGTGACATCGCGCGATGCCTGCACAAAGGTGCTGAATTCACCCTTGTCCCCGCCGGCGCACCGGCTCGTCAGCAGCGCCAATGGAGGCGCCGGAACCTCCTGGGGTAACACCGTCACAGCGCGATTCAGGTACACCACCGGATCGACGGGATTCTGGGTCACGACCGGCGGTTGTGTATTGGCATTGGCCGTAGGAAGGACGACGGGCGGCAATCCAGACCCGGAGCCGGGCGGCACCGACCCGGGGCCACCGACCACTTCCAAGCCTGTCAGGAATCCGAAGGGGCCGGTCGTTCGATTGACCTGTGCACCTTGCGGCACAACAACGGTGGCCGGAAAGACTTCAGCCGAGAATCCTGCTTGGATGGCGCTACCCACGGATGCCGAAAGAGTGCCTGCCGGAGTGTTGCTGTTGAAGGAGTTCCCCGCGCCGGGATCGACATTGACCTGAGCTCCTCCCCCGACGGCTCCCACGACGGTGCGCTGGGCTGAAATCCTGGCGCCGTCAAGTTGCACGCTTCCTCCCGCGATCAACAGCGTGTTATTGCCGACCTGCAGTGTGGCCCCCGAGATGACGATCGGCGCCGGCGCGCCGGGTCCGACGAAGCCGAACGCCGCCGGCGCCGCGGTCGAAAGCGTCGCATCCAGCGCCACGAGGCCGGTGGAGAAGATACTCCCATCGCCCAACGTCAACTGCTGCGCGGTGCTGAAATAAGCCGACCCGGACACATTGAGATGCGCCGACGGTCCGAAGATGATTCCCGACGGGTTGATGAAATAGAGATTCCAACCCAACGCCTGAACGGTCCCGTTGATATTCGAGGGCGATCCGCCGATGACTCGGCTGATGACACGGCTTGCGCCGCCCGGATTGATGAATGCGGCGGTGTGTCCCTGTCCGACGGAAAATTGATTGAAGCTGTGAAAAACATTCGGGCCGTTGCCGGGTCGGAGTCCTCCGGTAATGTTGGTTGTATTGCCGGTCTGCGTCGCCACCGTCCCCAGGCCGCCCGTTCCAACTTGGCCGGGAGTCGGCACGATATTCGTCGCCTGCGCCAGCGCGTTTGTCCCTCCTCCACTGGATACGCATATGCCGAACAGTACAAGCCCCGGTATGATGCCTGCGCGACGTAATCTGATTGCCATGAAGCGTCTCCTTCCGAAGAAAACAAGGGGCACGGCGGTCCCTCTCATACCCCAAACACACAAACAGCGCAACGCACGCAAACCACTAGGAACAGGTCCTAAGGCTGAATGCATGGCGGCTTTCCATGAGGGAATCGAATTGATCATCAAAACGCCTCCACGACGAGCTGCAGGTGAATACCGTGATCCTGTAAATTGCCGCGACCGGTGTCGAATTCCTTGAGCTGTTTCCCCCAATACACCTCGAAATGGCTGCCCCGCCAAAAGTTCCAGATGGTTCCGATGCCCACGCTGGCCAGTGTCTTGGGCGGAGTGTCCGGCGTCGCCACCGTGGTCTCCCAGCCATGGCCGACATCAAAAAACGGCACGAGAAAGAGCGTATCGACGCCGGCTTTGCTGGTATACACGGGCACCCTCGCTTCGACGCTCGCCATTACGGCGTTGTCCCGGATCAGCGTGTACTCGCGATATCCGCGCACGCTGTATCGGCCGCCGACGGCAATCTGCTCCAACGTAAACAAATGATCGTTGGACAGTTGCGCCACGCCACGCGCCACCAACTGCGTCCGCCACCAGGGAAGCAGCCGAATGACCTGCGCCTCGCCCAGCCATGAGAAGAATCGCGCGTCCGGCAAATTGGGGTCACCGTTCGCCGTCGCGCCCAGCGTCCCGATGCCGACGGAAAAACGCGAGAGGGCGGCAATCACTTGTTGGGACGATCGTCTGGTATATTCCTGCCCGAACCTCAGCGCCGACACTCGGAACACTCCTCCGGGCGACCCGGCCAGAAGCTCGGTGGGGACTCCCCCCACGAAGCTCTTGTTCTGTTCGTACTCGCCGGTCAGGGACAATGCGAACTCCTGCTCCGCCGTCCGATAGACCGGCTGTCGCGCGGCGATGCTGAAGATCTCCGCCTTGTTGACGATATCGAGCTGGTCGAACGGATCTTCTTCGACGGAGAATTCAAACCGCCGGTATTGAAACGAAACGGTCGTATCCCGCGCCGTCACCGGAATGGCGTATCGAAAGTTCAGAATCGGGTTGACTCCCGCCGACCGGCCGTATTGCAAGCTCAACTGATCCCCGAGCCCGAGCAGATTTCGGTGCGCCACCGTGACGAAGCCCTGTTCGGCGCCGACAACGGGAGACTGGTAATTGTTGAATTCCAGCCACACCTTCAACGGATTCGCCTCGGTCACTTTGACATTCAGCGCGCTCTCTCCTCTGGTGAGGCCGGGGCGTAGTTCGGCGTTGATACGTTGGACCCGCGGGTCGTTCTGAAGAATTTGGAGCCTCTGCTGCAGATCGTTGACATTCAAAGGAGGGCCGGCCGCCAAATTGATCCGGCGCTGAAAGTACGAGGGTTGAAACCACTTCAGATCGTCTACATTGATCTCGGCAAGTTTGCCTTCGACGATTTGCAGATCAAGAATGCCGTCCGCCACCGTTTGCTCGGGTATCAACGCTCCGGAAGTGACATACCCTCGATTGATATAGTACGCGGTCAATGCAAGCCGGAGTGACTCCAGGTCTTCAGCGGTCAGATCCCGATTCTTGTATGGCTCCGTCACCTCGGCGAGCTGCCGGGAAGTGAACGCCGTATTCCCCGTCAACCGGATGTCCTTGATAAAGATCTTGGGAGCGGCGATGGCTTCGCTTGGCTGTGTCGGCGGCGCCGGAGGAGGCACATCAAGCTCCGGAGCGCGCGGCGGCGGAGGCGCGGGCGGCAACTGCGGCGGCTTCGGCGGCAACGGACCGAGCTGCTGCTGGCTCCCGGGTACCTGTTGCCCCGGTGCTTGACTCCACCCCGGAATCGGCAGCAAGACAATGGCGACAATCGCCCCGAATACAGCTTGCGCCGGCCA
>DASSBQ010000055.1:0-8805 GCA_035698625.1 Nitrospiraceae bacterium | reverse complement strand
AGCAAGGCCGATGAGATCAAGGTATTTCTTTCCGATAAGCGGGAGTTTAAAGCCAAGCTGATCGGGACGGATGCCAAGACGGATATCGCGGTCCTTCGCATCGAGGCTGGAAGCCTGCCCACAGTGCCCTGGGCCGATTCGGACCGGTTGGAGGTGGGAGAGTTTGTGCTGGCGGTGGGGAATCCGTTCGGTCTCACCCAAACAGTCACCTTGGGAATTGTAAGTGCTCTCGGCCGTTCGGCAGGCATCGCTGAATACGAAGACTTCATTCAGACCGACGCGGCGATCAATCCCGGGAACTCCGGCGGCGCCCTGGTGAACGTGCGAGGAGAACTGGTCGGCATCAATACGGCCATTTACAGCCAAAGCGGCGGGAATATGGGCATCGGATTCGCTGTTCCGAGCAATATGGCTCATTCGATTATGAATCAACTCGTCCAGCACGGCAAAGTGGTGCGCGGCTGGCTGGGGGTCTCCATTCAGGATCTCACGCCGGAGTTGGCGGCTCAATTCGGCGTTCCCAAGGATACAAAAGGCGTTCTGGTCAGTGATGTGATGGACGACAGTCCGGCGAAGAAAGCCGGGTTCGAGCGCGGCGATGTGATTCTGGAGTTTGACGGTCGCTCGGTGGATTCGCCGACACAACTGCGCAACGCGGTGGCGCAAACCGTGGTCGGGAAAAAGGTCCCGGTGAAGTTCATTCGAGAGAAAAAGACGAAAACGGCGGAAGTCATGATCGGCGAACAGCCGAAGAACCTGTCCCAGGCGGGATCGGAAGAGTCCGGCGAATCGGCTGCCCCGACCGGGCTTCTCTCCGACTTGGAGGTGAAGGAACTCACGGATGATCTGGCCGGCCGGTACGGGCTGAAAGCCGGTGAGCGGGGCGTCGTGATCGTCCGGGTGAAGGCGGGCAGCCCGGCTGAGGAAGTCGGGGTTCGCGAAGGCGACATTATCCTGGAAGTAAATCGAAAGCCGGTGTCGTCGTTGAAGTCATACGAGCGCCTGGCGTCCAATTTGCCGAAGGATCAGTCCGTGTTGCTCTTGCTGAAGCGGCAAGGGCGGACGATCTATCTCACATTGCGGCCGTGACGCCGGGCGGCCGTTCCGGCCGTATGCGGGGTCATATGGAGGAGGTGGAAGTATGGTACAACGCGCCATATTCGTCCTTCTCAGTGCCTTAGCCGGCATGGCTCTGTTTCTTCGGGCGAAGGACCCGAGCAGGGAATTCCTGTTATCCGGCTTCGGCATTGGGGCGATCGCCGGCGGGCTTATTATCGCCGGTGAATATGCATTGCGCAGATTATCATTCGGTGTTATCGCGGGCGGAACAGTGGGCTTGGCGGCGGGACTGGTGCTCGCCGGACTGGTCGAATGGGTCGGCAGCGCGGTCTTCGACGTGGAGACATTTCTCTTCCACATCGGCGGGCTGGTGTTCCTTTTGGGCCTGCCGTACCTGGGCCTCGTGTTGGGGGCCCAATTCGGAAAAGATACGCTGGTCGGCGGTCATTTCGGGCCGTCGGGTTCGACCGGCTCGGTCGTAAGCCCGAAACTATTGGATACGAGCGTGATCATCGATGGGCGGGTAGCGGATTTATGCGAGACCGGTTTCCTCGAAGGCACGTTTTTGGTTCCTCATTTCATCTTGAATGAATTGCAGCATATTGCGGATTCTTCCGATTCCCTCAAACGTGCCCGGGGACGACGCGGTTTGGATATCCTGAATAAGATTCAAAAGATGGGGGAGTTGGATGTGCGGATCATCGAAGAAGACTTTCCCCAGGTCAAGGAGGTTGATGCCAAGCTTGTCGTATTGGCGAAGAAAGTCGGCGCGCGCATCATCACGAATGATCTTAATCTGAACAAGGTCGCCGAACTGCAGGGAGTCCGGGTACTGAATATCAATGAGCTTTGCAATGCCTTGCGTCCGATTGTCCTGCCGGGGGAAACCATCCGGGTCTTCGTGCTGAAGGAAGGCAAGGAGGCGGGACAGGGCGTCGCTTATTTGGACGACGGGACGATGATCGTGGTCGACAATGCGCGGCGTTGCATCGGCCGCAACGTCGATGTGATCGTGACCAGCGTCTTGCAAACCACGGCCGGGCGCATGATCTTCACCCGGTTAAAGGAGGAAGCGGAGCGGGAAGAGTATCAGGTGGCACGCGGATGATTTGCCGTCGGGCGGTTTGCCATTCCGTGTGGTACTCAGCGAGCGATTAATCTGATCCTCGCCAATGTCGATGTCTCGTAGTCCGCGCGTTATGTCTATCCCCGCTGCTCGTGTCGCCGCGTTGATCCCCGCCGCGGGACGCGGTCTCCGAATGGGAGGTCCGGTCGCCAAGCAATTTCTCGTGTTGGGCGGTCTGCCTCTTCTGCTTCATAGTTTGCGGATCTTGCAGGAGTCTTCCGCTATTCAGGAAATTATTCTCGCCGTTCCGGCAAGCGAACGCCAATACTGCCTGGATGAAATCGTGACGCCGCACGGCATTTCAAAAGTCAGAAAGATCGTACCGGGAGGCGATCAACGTCAGGACTCCGTGCGGCGCGCCCTGGAAGAAGTGGCCGAGGAGGTTGATATCGTCCTGGTGCATGATGCGGTGAGAGCGTTTGTGACCGCTGATCTGATCGTACGGGTCATTCGTGAGGCTTCCGTTCATGGAGCGGCTATCGCGGCATTACCCATGAGAGACACGGTGAAGCAGGTCGGCCACGATGGTTTCATCGAACGGACCATTGACCGGCGCCCTCTGTGGCTTGCTCAGACACCGCAAGCGTTTCGGAAGGACTGGTTGGAGGAGGCCCACCATAGAGCTCAATTGAACAATGTTCATGCAACGGACGACGCCCACCTCGTGGAACTTTTGGGTCGGCCTGTTATGGTCGTCGAAGGTAGTGGAGACAATATCAAGGTGACAAGACCGGAAGATCTCGATATCGGTGAAGCCATCCTCAATAGACGGGCGGCGCATGCAAGGAGTCATGAATGATTCAGACCATGCGGATCGGATACGGATATGATATTCATGCATTGGCGCCGGGCCGCGCTCTTATTCTGGGCGGCGTCGACATTCCTCATTCAAAAGGTTTGCTGGGCCATTCAGACTCCGATGCGCTGGTCCACGCCGTCTGCGATGCGCTCTTGGGAGCAATGGGCGAGGGAGATCTCGGGCGGCATTATCCCAGCAGCGATCAGCGGTATAAGAACGTTTCAAGTCTCAAGCTGCTGGAAGATGTGACGGAGAAGCTGACCCGCAAGGGGTACCGGGTCGTCAATCTGGATTCAGTCATTATCGCGCAAGCGCCGAGGCTGGCTCCGCATTTGGGGGCCATGCAGAAAAGCATCGCCGCCGTTCTTCGCGTGGATCCGGACCTCGTGAATGTAAAAGTCAAAAGCGGGGAAGGCCTGGATGCCGTCGGAAGAGAGGAGGCGATTGCGGCCCATGCGGTGTGTTTGATCGCCGCGGCGGGATCGTCGTAAGATGACCCGACAGGATGTTGAAAAAGCCCGGCAGCTGTGTTCTGGTAGCAAGGAAGCCTGTCTTGGCAAGGTCGGGGCGGTGGGGGTGAGAAGGATATGCTTCGCCTTGAAGACACTGCCGGCTCACCGACTGGCCGGCGTGCACAAACATGGCGCTCTTTATTCATCGCGCCGTGCACCTCGCTGCGGCCGTCCTGCGGGAAGACGTGTCTCGGCACGCCGGGGTCGGGAGGGTGAGAATGACGGCCTTTTTGAACATCCTGTGTCTACCGGTCATGAGTATCGTATTTCAAGAGTCTGCTATGGCTGCTCTTGTTGGTGATGATGTTCAAGACCATTCGACAAGATCTCCGAGCGATTTTTGATCGCGATCCGGCCGCGACGGGCAAGCTGGAGGTCATTCTGACTTATGCCGGATTCCACGCGCTGCTGGCCTATCGGATTGCTCATTGGCTGAAGCGCCATGAGGTTCCATTTCTGCCTCGGGCGATTTCTCAAGCGGCGCGCTGGTTGACGGGCATCGAGATTCACCCGTCCGCTAAGATCGGGACCGGCTTCTTCATTGATCATGGAATGGGTGTGGTGATCGGTGAAACAGCCGAGGTCGGCAACCATGTGACGTTGTTTCAGGGCGTGACGCTTGGAGGGACGGGAAAAGAGCGTGGAAAACGCCATCCGACATTGGGGAACCACGTCGTGGTCGGAGCCGGCGCGAAAATTCTCGGCGGGATCAAAATCGGAGACAACGTCAAGATCGGCGCGAACTCCGTGGTGCTGAAATCCGTCCCGCCCAACTCAACGGTGATCGGCGTGCCGGCTCGCATTATCAAGGCGCAGGGTGAACGATTGCCCGAAGCGATGATGGATCACATCAATATTTCCGACCCCGTTGCCGACCGAATCTGGGCGCTTGAGCAGGAACTGATCGAGTTGCGCAAGAAGGTCGAGAACCGAGAACAGAAATAACCATCCCAACACCGCCATAGATTAGTCCGACAGCCTGGTGGAACCGTTGGACTTCCCCCAGCAAAACAGAATCTGCTGCAGTCTTGATGACGCTTCGTTTTATTCTCGATGAGGTCGTAGCCTCTCGCCGCTAGAAGCCACAGCCCGCCAACCGATCGCTCTAAAGCTTCGTTTACACTCGGCGGCGGAACTCGCTGCGTTCCAGGCTCTGTACTGGAAGAACTTGAAGAATAACATGACGACGCGAAACGGGAACGAGCGAATATGCGTGATTTCTAGCCGATCAACGGCTAGCTGAATTGAGAGGATGTCTGTGATCCCGACAAATAATACACGCTACAAAATTGCTAACGATTTTAGAGACTCGTTTGTCATGCCGCACTTGTAGGACGTCCTTTTAGGGCAATCACAACTTTCTTAATTCTTGGTTGTAAGTTCTCAAGCAGCTCAGGAGCTGTTCGACGCTTTTTTTTCCTCTCTAGCCACCTAGCCATTTCAAGTAAGAGGGAGTACATCTCATCTACATACGGCGCCTTCCTCATTATAGGTTCGCATTTTCTCAGATCACTTATACGGCGGCGCATCTCCTGACGGTCACTCGCTTTGTAGTGCCAACGCTCGTATTTATCGTGTGTCATTCGATTATAATCGTCCTGTAAAGTATCGAGTAATTCAGAAACTCCATAGTTGACGGCATCCTGGATGGATTCAAAATACGCCAGCTTGGGCTTTCTCATACATTGCACCTCTTTTAAGGATCTGTAGAAGGAAAAGAAACCAAGGCCCGATACATATGTTCCTAATCTAGGAATATTTGCTCACTGTGGAACAACAGGAACGTTGGATCGGGTCGGAATTTGTCCGGCAAAGTCATTGCCTGGTTTGTGCACTGATAGAATGCCACTTCAAGTAACGGGTTCGGCAGAAACCGATTCATCCTTTTTGAAATGAGAACATGGTACTTTTGATCTACAGTTAAAAAGCCATTGTCAAATGCATCATGATGTAGGGAACACAGGCAGAGGCCATTGTGTGGACTTGCTCTGAGATCGCTACGACTTGCCCAAGGAATAATGTGGCCCGCTGTAAGGAACTGTGGTACTGAAATGCCACAAATACAGCATTTGAAACCATACGCCGAAAGAACTGTCTGCCTGAAAAATTTTTGGTGTAGCCGTACCTTCGCCTGCCGGACGGCTTCACTTGGGCCTGAGGGCTGTTTGGCTTGATAGGAAGAGGTAGGCCCAATACCGCTGTGCTGCTGCTGAGTCTGCTCTGATTCAGACTGTAATCCAAGTCTGTCCATTGCCAACTCGCTTTCTACAGCAAGCCTCTCCCAGTCACTGTTGAATTCTTCCCAAATACCCCTATCGGCTTTGCTCGCTCTTGTAAGTCCGGAGATACCACGGGAGCGTAGAGATGGATCAAATGATCCAAAGTTGCCCAACTTCATCGCGACAGCCGCGGCAGAGCGACCAATTAGCTCCCCGAGCCGAATTATGGAAGGATTTTTTGAAGTTGTCTTCGAGAATGGAATCTTACAATACAGATTAAAGACCAATAACAATTCATCGCGAGTCCACGCATCGCTCTTTCCGCCTAACTTCGATCGATCGACGATGTCATTCTATATACATAAAATATAAAAATATACATAGGCCTAGGCGGTGATCTCGGTACACAGGAACGGCACATCCCTGAAGGCTATGGTGACTTAGCGGGGAGGAAATCGGAACGGACGGGGCAACCACGCGACAGGAATTCTGGAAGGCTTCCGCCCGACAAGTCAGAAAGGTCTATTTTGAGAGATGCCGAGGCGCTCGGCTCCTCTTCCACAAGGGGCGGAAACCTTAATCCAGATAGTGGAGGATACATCGAAGTCGACGCAGGAACCTGGAGCGTTCACATTCAGCCTGCCGACCACTCACCCAAGATCATAACAGTTACCCCGATAGACAACTGCTCATGAATTTTTTCCACTCATCTCCGTTGCGATGTTGGGCGCTTGCTTCCGTGTTGCACGTCTTCATCTTGGAGTCATAAACTTCTTCCGTTCCTCTTCTTTGGCTTCCCCGGTGTGCCTTTTGGTATCCGTCTCCTGATTGCACGATTTCATCTTAGCCTGCTGCGCTTTGGTCGCATGAAGGACTGTGAGGCAGACAGGAAAGTGAGGGCGGTGACTGAACTCTGTCATCGGATAAACTACAGCCGACTAACAGGCCATATTTCCGCTAAAGAAATCATTGCGATGACAACCGGTTGTGTCCAGCGAGCGGCCTCGCTGCTGGTTTGACATGCATAGCGGGGGGGCTATACTTGTTTGAACACGAAGGAGTCACCCCATGGATTGGCACCTCGCTCTGTGGACCGGCACAAATTGGATGTTCAGTGGCGGAATTCTCTATCTCGTGTATCGATTCGGATTCAATTATGCTCAAGAACAGGGGCTGCGAGTGAGATCCTGGCGGAGCATTGTCTTACTGCTTGGATTCCTGGTCGCTGTCGCCATGTTCGGGACGGATTATCCTGATGAAGGTCTCCTCGTCGCTTTTGACGATGAGGATCGAGCGAGGTTCGTCGGAGTGTTTACCATCATCATTGTGACCTATGCCCTGGGATTTATAGACGGTCGCTTCCCCGACCGTTTCAGAGATCAAGCGATGCAGAAAAATAGCTCGGCCATCATCTGAATTGCACAGATCTTCTCGCTTTACAAACCTCCCACGTAGACCGACGATCTCGATTCAATAATCCACCCGCACCAAATAGAGTCCGTGGGGAGGGGCTGTTTTTCCTGCCGCGGCCCTTGTCCGCGCCGCCAATACGGTGTTGAAGCTGCCGGGAGCCCGTTTCCCCATACCGACTTCTACCAAGGTGCCCACGATGGCACGTACCATCTGCCTCAAAAAACGATCGGCATAGGCTTCAATGCGGATCAGGTCGTCGTCTTCACGGTAGAGGGCGAGTCGCTCAAGCCGGCAGGTGGGGTTTGTATCCTCAGTGGAGGATCCTTCGAAAGAGGAGAAATCATGCCGGCCGACAAGCGCCGTCGCGGCTGTCCGCATCGCGTCCAGATCCAGGCTCTTGTGGAGGTGCCAAACGCGATGGCGGTCCAAAGCCGAGCGACCACGCCGAGTGAGAATCCGGTATTCATAAAGCTTGCCTATGGCGGAATACCGAGCGTGGAAGTCGTCGGCGACTCGCTGAACCGATCTGACGGCAATATCCTTCGGCAGCAGTCCATTGAGGGCTCTGAACCAGTCAGCGGGAGTCAGGATAGCGCCGGAACGGAAGCTGGCGACTTGTCCCAAGGCGTGGACGCCGGCATCGGTTCGGCCGGCGCCGATGACCGATACGCGTTCCTGCGCCACCGTGGCGAGCGTCTCTTCGAGGGCCGCCTGAATGGTCCGTCGATCGGGTTGGCATTGCCACCCGGCATAGTGGGTTCCGTCGTATTCAAGGATAACCTTGAAGGTGGACATGGCCGTCGTTCCGAGTTGAAAAATCTGGGCGAGGATGAATCGCTGTCACCGGGCGGTCAGCCGGCTGGGCTGGAGATAAGCTTGGACCCCGTCGGAAATGGATTCAGCGATGTGCGCAAGGAATGCGGGCGTTTTCATTTGTGCTTCTTCGGCGGGATTCGACATAAAGGCAATCTCGGCCAGAATGCCGGGCATGGTGGTGAAGCGCAAGACGTAAAACGGCGCCGTTTTAACGCCATGATCAATGATGCTATAGCGCCCATTCAGCCCCGTCACCATCGCCTGTTTGGCGGTCCAAGCCAGTTCCAGAGAATTTTCGATCTTCTTGCTGGTCAATAGATCTGCGACGAGATATTCCCATCCGACGCCCGTGGTGTTTAACGGCGTGCCGTTTTCACGCGCGGCGACTTCGAGCGCCCGTTGATCCTTGGCCTCGCCAAAGTGATAAATCTCAAGTCCCCGCACGCTCTTGTGCGGATGAGAGTTCACATGGATAGAAACGAATAGGTCGGCTTCATTGCTGTTGGCGAACTTGGCGCGATCCTCCAGTTCAACAAACGTATCGCGCTCGCGGGTCATGATCACGCGCGTATTCGGGAGTTTGCTGAGCCGGTCCTTCAGCAGCAGCCCGACTTTAAGCGTGATGTCTTTTTCGGTGGTGCCGCGCCGGCCGATGGTTCCGGGGTCCTTTCCCCCGTGGCCGGGGTCGATAACAATGGTTTTGACGGCATCGGTTCGCTTGGCGGTTGGAACGACCGCGGCATCGCCGGCCGTCGTATTAGGAGCGGCAGGCTCTGGGCGCGCCGGCGTACTCGGTGACGGAGCCGGAGTTGGAGCGGTTGCCATATTGCCGATCTGCTGAGTTTCCCCATGCGGCCGATG
>DASSBQ010000054.1:0-9826 GCA_035698625.1 Nitrospiraceae bacterium | reverse complement strand
TGGCGATTTGAACCGGCTGAAAGATCCCGTAATCGAGATAACTCTTGATCTTGGCCAGGGCGCCCACGACTTCGCGATTTCCCACGCAGAATCCGACGCGCCATCCCGGCATATTGTAGCTTTTGGACAACGTATAAAATTCAACGCCGACATCTTTGGCCTCAGGAACTTGCAGAAAACTTGGAGCACGATATCCATCGAACACGATGTCCGCATAGGCCAGATCATGAATCACAATGACGCTGTGTTCTTTTGCGAAGGCGACAATTTTCTTGAAAAACTCCAAATCGACCACGGCGGTGGTGGGATTGTGCGGGAAATTGATGACAAGAATCCGCGGGCGAGGCAACGTTTGCCGATAGACACGCATCAGGTCATCAAAGAAATCGCTGTCCTGACGAAGTTCAATGCCGCGCACCTCACCGCCGGCAATGATGAAGCTATACATATGAATGGGATAGGTCGGGGTCGGCGTGAGCACGACATCACCGGGGCCGATCATCGCCAGCGCCAGATGGGCGATGCCCTCTTTGGAACCGATCGTGACGATGGTTTCGGTCTCAGGGTCCAGCTCAACCTCATAATTCCGTCTATACCAGCCGGCAATGGCATGGCGAAGCTTGGTAATGCCGCGTGAGGCCGAATAGCGATGGTTCCTCGCTTTCTTACAGGCTTCGATCAGCTTATCGACGATGTGTGTCGGGGTCGGCTGATCCGGATTTCCCATCCCAAAATCAATAATATCTTCGCCGCGATGCCGGGCTTCCAGCTTGAGAGCCTGTACCTGCGCAAAGACATACGGCGGAAGCCGCTTAATTCGATAAAATCCTTCTGCCATTCCCATAACGATTCAACACTCCTGTCGGCGGGCGAGCATTCGATCGGCTGGAAAGTATCGTATTCTAATTGAGGCGTGCCGATGAGTCAATTTACCCGTGTTTTTATAGGGTTGGCTCCGACAATATCCGACGAGCCTTTTTCGGGCAGTAGATGGAGATTGATGAGATGCCAGGGACCTACGATCCTTGCTCGTCGGTCTGTTTTCTGCTATTAATGCCGGATCCATTCGGCTATTTGTTCGAAATTTTCGATAGGTTTCCACCTTCTTCCGGCAGTATCATCCGAACAACTTTCTTATTTTTATGCCACGTTTAGGCGTCAACATCGACCATGTCGCCACCTTGCGGCAGGCCCGCGGGGGTAAGGATCCTGATCCACTGACGGCAGCCGTGCTCGCCGAATTAGCAGGCGCCGACGGCCTGGTGGTTCACTTGCGCGAGGATCGCCGCCACATTCAGGATCGGGACCTCACGCTCCTTCGAGAACTTATTTCCACCAAACTCGATCTCGAATTGGCCGCCGATGAGACTATGGCTAAAATCGCACTCAACGTAAAACCGGATCTTGTGACCTTGGTTCCCGAACGCCGGCAAGAATTGACTACGGAGGGTGGTCTGGATGTCGCCGCGCATAAAGATAAGATTCAGCGTATCATCGATCAGCTTCGTGACGGCGGGATTCCGACGAGTCTTTTTATCGAGCCGAATCTGGATCAGATCAAAGCAGCCCACAAGGTGGGGGCCGCCTATATCGAACTCCATACTGGACGATATGCCAACGCCAAGAAATCGAAAGATGAAGATGATGAATTCGATGCGTTGGCTCAGGCCGCAAAACTAGCCTACAAATTCGGCTTAGGCGTGAACGCGGGGCATGGTCTCAATTACAAGAATGTCCGGCGCCTCGTGCGCATCCCGGAGATCGTGGAGTACAACATCGGGCACAGTATCATAGCTCGCGCTACTCTTGTCGGCCTGGAACAAGCGGTGCGTGAGATGAGAGAGCTCCTTCGATGATTGTCCGGCATAAGGACCGCGTTCCCGCACCCCGTCTTACAAGATAGGGGCTTCAACGGCTTGACAGCGCGCCATGAAAATCGTCACCGCCTCCCAAATGCAAACGCTTGATCGGCGAGCCGTCACGGAGGCTCGAATTCCCAGCCTGCTTCTAATGGAGCGAGCCGGAACGGAAATCGTCCAACAACTTGACCGGCACTTCGCCCCCCTGAAAGACAAGCGTATTACCATTGTCTGCGGAAAGGGAAACAACGGTGGAGATGGATTCGTCGCCGCGCGCCTATTGGCTCGGAAGCGAATCACGATCAGGGTGGTGTGTCTGGCAAAAGCGGCTGATCTGAGCCGTGA
The DNA here is from genome assembly GCA_035698625.1 of Nitrospiraceae bacterium. GTDB lineage: Bacteria > Nitrospirota > Nitrospiria > Nitrospirales > Nitrospiraceae > DASSBQ01. Next base: position 7,622 of record DASSBQ010000054.1, on the reverse strand, counting down.
TGCCCGCGTCATGCATGATCGACTGCTGCGCATTGCGAAGAAAAATGTGATCATCCCTGGTGACGATCCGGGAAGGCTTCGGGATCTCTTTGCAGCGAGCGACATTATCGTCGATGCCATCTTCGGTACGGGCCTTTCCACCGCTATCTCCGGCTTGTATGAGCAGGTGGTTCAGATAATAAACAGCTCAGGGCGAGCGGTTCTCTCAGTTGACATCCCTTCGGGCCTGAGCGCGGACACAGGCCTTGCGTTGGGCACGGCCGTGCGTGCTGACGTCACAGTCACTTTCGGACTGCCAAAGATCGGTCTCTATATCGGACAAGGCGTCGATCATGCCGGCTGCACCGAGGTGGTCGATATCGGCATCCCAGCTTCCCTGGTAGAGACGGTCGAGAGCCGGACCATCTTGCTGACACATGCTATGGCGAGCATTTCGCTACCTCCTCGATCGCTTTCGTCTCACAAGGGAACGTACGGGCACGCCGGCATCATTGCGGGATCAGTAGGAAAAACCGGAGCTGCAGCCATGGCAGCCAAGGCGGCATTGCGGGTGGGCACGGGGCTCGTGACCGTCGCCATTCCAGCCAGTGTGAACGATACGCTGGAAGCCAAATTGCTCGAAGCTATGACTGCGCCGATGCCTGAGACAAAAGCCCGTACCTTGGCTCGATCCGGACTTGACCGACTCCTTACATTCACGCGGGCGCGAACCGCCATTGCGATCGGTCCCGGCTTGACGACGCATCCCGAAACGGTCGAATTGATCCAGGAACTTGTCAAACGGGTGGACAAGCCCTGTGTCCTCGACGCGGATGCGCTCAACGCCTTGGCAGGAAAAGCGTCGCTGCTTACCGAAAGCAAGCTTCCGCCTATTTTGACCCCGCATCCGGGCGAGATGTCGCGTCTGGAAATTGATGCGTCGCCGCAGTCCGTCAATGCAGATCGGATCGGCGTCGCTGGCCGGTTTGCAAGAGAACGCGGAGTATTGGTGGTTCTTAAAGGGGCGCGCACTATTGTGGCCAGGCCCGATGGAATGATAGCGGTCTGCCCTACGGGCAATCCCGGCATGGCGACAGCCGGAACCGGGGATGTCCTTACCGGCATGATTGTTGGTTTGTTGGCGCAAGGACTCACCCCATGGGATGCCTCATGCACTGCTACATATTTCCATGGACTGGCGGGTGATTTAGCCGCCGCCCGGATTGGCCAAGTGGCGATGACGGCTGGTGATGTCATTGAGCATATCCCCAAAGCATTCACCCAAACGACCGGCTCGTAAAGGTCGGTCCTCGGGCCGGACCCCTGCGAGCGACCTTCGACCTAGCGACGCTGACTATTGGCATTGGAAGAGGCGGTTGCGATCACCGGCTGAAACCACCCGCCTCGGGCGTGTCATCGGCACGTCGCTCGTGGGAGGGGAAGTCCTCGGCCTGTACGGTCTCGTGGGAGCGGGAAAGACAACCTTGGTGAGGGGAATTGCGGAGGGACTGGGTGCTGATTCTACCATGGTTGGCAGCCCCACCTTCGTGCTCGTTCAGGAATACCACGGCCGCCTGCCGTTGATCCATGCCGATCTTTATCGCATACGGTGTGAAGAAGAGGTATGGTCGTTGGGGCTCGACGAGTATTTCGATGAAGATAACGTCACTGCAATCGAATGGGCCGACAAGTCTCCTCGCACGCTGCCGCATGACAGATTGGAAATCCGGTTGGAACATCGCACGGCGCACATGCGCCAGGCCTCATTTCGAGCTCAGGGACCGCTGTCCGGCCGTCTCTTAACCGCTATTCGTTCCGCGCTTCGGTCCATGCCCGCCGATAGCGGTCCATCTCGAAAGCGTGTACAATCCGCCTCTGGCCGGAGGCCGCGGTCGTGATACGGCTCGTTCTCGTCGGAACCTTGCTGCTGCTGTCCCTGTCATTCTTTCTGCAGAATCAAGAACAGGAAGTGACACTTCGATACTTTTTCGGGTTACGCTCCGCCTCCACGCCGATTTACAAGCCGATCCTGGCCGCGTTTGGCATCGGGTTGCTCGTGTCGGGCATTCTTCTGTTCCCCGCATGGGTTCGCGGACGAATCGAATTGAGGCGGAAGACAAAGGCCCTGCAGGAAGCGGAAGTCGATCTTGAGCGACTCAGGCAGTCTCTCGACAAAGCCACACATCCGTCCGAATTTTCTCCGGCCCCCACGCTCACCGAGGACCAATCCGATGGGTGATGGCGATTTTTCTCCATTGATGCGCCAGTACCGTGACATCAAGCGGGGATATGCCGATGCGATCCTCTTCTTTCGCGTTGGCGACTTCTATGAAATGTTCTACGAAGACGCCGTCGAAGCGTCCGGTCTTCTCTCAATTGCGCTCACTTCCCGTGATAAGAATTCGGAGCAGCCCGTTCCGCTGTGCGGAGTGCCGTATCATGCCGCCACCGGCTACATCGCCAAACTACTCAAGGCAGGGCGCACGGTGGCTTTGTGCGAACAGGTCGAAAATCCCGCGACCGCCAAAGGTCTTGTACGCCGCGAAGTGGTTCGGCTCTACACTCCCGGCACTCTGATTGACACCGAATTTTTGCCTCCGTCACAAGCTAATTTTTTGGCCGCCGTCGCTGCAAACCCTTCAGCCGGCGATCGACGTGAAGCCGGCGTCATCGGTCTTGCGGTCATCGACGTCTCCACCGGTTCCTTTTTAACGGAAGAGTTCTCTGGCGAGCAGGCGACTATCCGCTGCCTTGATGAATTGGTGAGGATCGAGCCAACGGAATTGCTCATGTCGGCTGCCGCCACGCCGGCTACGAAGCAGTGGGTCAATAGCTTCAAGGGCCCTCGACTCAATGAACGCCCGGCATCCTGGTTTCAGCTCCATGAATCGCGCCAATTTCTACTTGAACACTTCAAACTTCAATCGCTTGATGGCTTCGGCTGTCGATCCCTGTCCCGCGGCATAGAAGCCGCTGCGGCCGTGCTTCGTTACCTGTACGAGAGCCAGCCCTCATCCACGTTTGCCCATATTATCCGTTTGAAGGTGCGCCATCCGCAGGATGCGATGCATCTCGATGCCGCCACGATCCACAATCTCGAGTTGGTCCGCACAATCCAGAACATTGAGCCTGCCGCGGATCATCGAGACGCGACCCTCTTGAGCGTGCTTAATCATACGGTGACGGCCATGGGGGCCCGCCTGATGCGCGAATGGATTCTGCGCCCTCTCTTGAGCTGCGCCGCAATTCATATGAGGCTGGACGCCGTCGCCGAACTCAAAGAACGCCACGACGTCCGCGTCGCCTTGCGGTCCGCCCTGCGCGGCATCCAAGATATCTGCCGCTTGAGCAGCAGGATTTCGGTCGGCATTGCGACACCGCGGGATCTCCTGGCTCTTCGCCAATCCATTTCCGTTTTGCCCCAAGTAGCCGACTGCCTGGATGGTCTGGAGACTCCTCTTTTCCAGAACGCGCGCGCTTCATGGGATTCCGCGGCGGATATTAATGATGTGATCGAGCAGGCGCTGCTTCCTGATGCGCCGATCTCCAGCCGCGACGGCAATCTCTTCAAGGAGGGCTATCATCCGGACATTGATGAATACCGCAAGGCCGGACGAGAAGGGCGTGGATGGATTGCCTCACTAGAAGCCCAGGAGCGCGCTCGCACAGGTATTGATTCATTGAAGATGCGCTACAACAGCGTATTCGGCTATTATATCGAGATTACCAAGACCCATCTCTCAAAAGTTCCCGCCGACTTTATCCGCAAACAAACATTGGTCAATGCGGAACGATTTACGACCGCGCAACTCAAAGAACTCGAAGAACGCGTGATCGGGGCTGAAGCAAAACTCAAAGCTCTGGAATATGAGCTGTTCGAAGGATTGCGCACCCGCCTGGCGCGTGACTCTGCGAGGCTTCAGATGATTGCCGAACATCTGGCCTTGCTGGATGTGCTTTCGGGGCTCTCGGAGGCGGCCGCGCTCAGCCAATATGTCCGCCCCAGTGTCGACGAATCCGGCTTGATCGCCATCACAGGAGGCAGGCACCCGGTCGTCGAGCAGCTGAATGCCTCCGATCGGTTCGTTCCCAATGACACCTATTTGGATCTCCAGGACAATCGTCTGGTGATATTGACAGGACCAAATATGGCGGGGAAGAGCACCTATCTTCGGCAAGTGGCCCTGATTACGCTTCTCGCGCAAATCGGAAGTTTCGTACCGGCTCAAGAAGCCCGGATCGGGCTGGTCGACCGAATCTTTACCAGAGTCGGCGCCTCAGATAATCTGGTCGCCGGCCAAAGCACCTTCATGGTCGAGATGACGGAAACCGCTCAGATCTTGAACTGCGCGACGCGGAATAGCCTCATCCTTCTGGACGAAATTGGGCGGGGAACCAGTACGTATGACGGACTCAGTATTGCCTGGGCCGTGGCCGAGCATATTCAGGATACCGAACGGCTCGGCGCCAGAACCCTCTTCGCAACCCACTATCACGAGATGACTCAACTCGAGACGCTTCGAGAAGGCATTCGCAACTATCGTGTTGCAGTGCATGAACGGGACGGCGATGTTTTATTTCTGCGAAAAATCGTGGCAGGCGGCGCCGACCGAAGCTACGGCATTCATGTGGCGAAATTGGCAGGACTTCCCTCAGATGTCATTACCCGAGCACAACAGGTCCTGGTTCAACTTGAGCAGCCGACGACGCTCCCGACCCTACCGGAGCCTAGCCAAAAATCCTTCTCATTTGACCCATCGGCGCCCCGTTGTCATCCCTTGCTTGAAGAAGTCCGGCAACTGGATATTTTTTCGCTTACGCCGCTCGACGCCCTCAACAAACTGGCCGAGATTCAGCGCCGCATTGAAATCGACCGGGAACATTCCACGACTTAGCTCAAAAAGAAAGGCGGCATCCTTTCGGACGCCGCCTTCCGTGAGACTTCCCGGTTTCGCGCTTCAGTGCTTACCGGTATTGTACTGAGCCGTCCAGGGGATTAAACCGCCGATCGGCTTCCCGCCGGGGAGCAATACATCATATTGCACGGGAAGGGACCCTTCTCCTTTAGGCGTGGTGTTTAGCCCCTGCTTGGCTGCTGCGCAAGCCTTGTCCTCGTCATACTTACCAACGCAATCTTTCAGACGAAGAGTACTGATGCTCTTGGTATGACCAATAGAACCGGCATTCTCCTCCAGTTTCTTCACTGCTGAGATAACGCGATGGTTCTGTTCCGTTTCCTGAGCCGTGAACTCGACAAGGGTCGACGCGGAGGCCGGCGGCACTTCCTTTGCTGCAGCGGGTCCGGCATGCGGACGGGCCATCGATTTCAATTGTTCCCACACGTTCTTGTCGGCTGCATAGAATTTCACATTCTTACCCGGGTGGATCTTTTGCCAGTACAGACCGCTTTCCGCATTCCCACCAAACACCGCAATGTTGATCCAGACCGCTTCATCGTAAGGATCCAAAATGATGACACGCCCCTGCAGCGTGGTCGGCTTGCTCATATCTCCCCATTCGAACCGCTCCTGAAAGGCTTCAATGGCCAACGCAGCGGAGGACACCCCCACTACGAGAGCCATGGCAGCCATGAAGGCCCAGCCCTGCTTATGAAGCTTCATCATGTATCCTCCTCAAAGAAAGCTATGAATGATTAGGAGTGGACTCCAATTAATCTGCTTTCAAGACCTTGAACCCAGTGATCGTCCGACCGTCAAGCGTGACTTCCATGGCGACCAGATCCTGAGAAGCCTTGATAAGCTGATCCATCAAGGTCTTATCCTTCACTGCCAGACGAACGGTCGTCGCCGCATGATACCAACCGGAATATGGATTATTTTTGTCAGTCCCACCAACAAAGCCCCAGGAACAACAGGTGAACAATGGGTCCGGCGGCTTGACATCCATTTCGGTGGAAGACCGACCCGCCGGGGTGCCCGAAGCGGGCTCACCGGTATTCCAGTATTGGATGCCGAACAAAATTTCTCCGTCCGGATTATCGGCCCACTGTGACCATACTCGCCCCTTGAGAGTATTAACAGCCTCTCCCTTGAAGTTCTTGCCTCCCCCGGTAGTGACTTCGGCCGGCCCTGTTACTTTGGCTGGGGGATCATCGGCTGCGGCGACCAATCCGGCCGTCAGGAAGCCGGCCACAGAGAACACTGCGCAAGCGGCTACAGCTACGACCCTATTCATAACGCTATCCCTCCTTGGAAAAAAAATGATGACCAAGAAACCCTGAAATCAAACGAGCAAGAGTTCAAAAATACATAGTTGAGAGAACGCCCTAGCAGAGGAAGTGCGTTCGACACCCCCTTTCGCCCTGCTTACTTCCTCTCTTAGATCAGAGAATACGTATCCACGCGGTAAAAACGCGCCCATCGTACTGAAATCGCGAAACCGTGTCAAGGAATTGTTTTCCCATATTGCGCCTACGGTTGACCATGGATCAATGACGTGTTTTCAATGGCTTAGCACTAGCCGTCGCTGTCGCGCACGAACACTTACCAGGGGATGATTTTGATGAGCTGGGTCTAGTTGAGAATGGCGGTTAATGATTGCAAAAACTCTGAAGGCTTTTTGTTGTGACAGGGCCCAGCGCAGTGATGGAGAACTGATCGAGGTTAAGCAATTCCCGTCCGACACGATACACCTGGTCGGTCGTGACTCGATCAATTTCGGAGATCATTTGTTCGAGAGAAACATGACAGCCTTGAGATAACTCGTCTTTGGCAAGCTTGCTCATCCGGCTGTGCGAACTTTCCAGGCTGAGCATCAGGCTTCCCTTCATTTGGTTTTTTACGCGCGCCAGATCCTTGGATTCCACACCGCGGGAACGCATGCGCTTCAGTTCCCGTCGCACCAACTCGATGACTCGTTGAACTTCGCGAGGGCGTGTTCCGGCATAAATTGTGATCATTCCTCCGTCGGAATAGGTCGAGAGAAATGAATAGATGGAATAGACAAGCCCGCGCTTCTCCCGAACTTCCTGAAAAAGACGCGAACTCACACTGCCGCCCAATACGCCGTTCAAGGCGTGCGCGGCGTATCGATCTTTATGCCCCGCAGCGACACCTCGAAGCCCCAAACATAAATGGACTTGTTCCAACGCCTTCCTTTGAACCAACAAGCCGGAAGATATTTCCGGAGGCCATCGGCGAGGCATCACGCCCGGCGAGGCCCGCGCCTCATCGAAATACCGAAGCAGAAGTTGCTCAAGCCTTTTCCAGCTGAAATTGCCGGCTACTGCGATCACGGTTTGCCGCGGATCGTAGTGCGCCCGGATGTAAGACAGAAGATCTTTCCGATCAAGCACCTCGACACGCGTCGCTTCCCCGAGAATCGACCGCCCGAGCGGATGATCGCGAAGGGTATGCTTCATGTGAAGTTCTTGCACGAGGTCTTCGGGATCATCCTGCACCATCCGGATTTCTTCCAAGACGACCTGCTTCTCCTTTTCCACTTCCCTGGCATCAAAGCGGGAACGGTAGAACAGGTCGGATAGCAATTCGAGGGCGGCCTCGAGTTGTTGATCGAGGACTTTGACGTAGAACGTCGTGGTTTCGCGGGTGGTGAACGCGTTCATTTCCCCGCCGAGCGCATCGATCTCACGGGAAATCTGCGTCGCGGATCGTCGCTTCGTC
>DASSBQ010000053.1:0-2737 GCA_035698625.1 Nitrospiraceae bacterium | reverse complement strand
CCGCTCGCCAAAGATGAAGCCTGGCGTGAAGCGCTGATCAAGGTCTTGGGGGAAGAAGCGCTTGATTTGCAATCTTTGTCTCAGCGACGAAAGCGGGCGCTCGGCGATCAACCCCTTCCGCAAGGCATGGGCGACTTTTTCTTCGAAAGCGACGATCCTCTCCATCCGGGCCGCTAAATGGCCTCTCCGACTCCGAACATTGACGCCGTCTTTCGCTTGTCCCCGCACATCCATGTTCTGCCGATCCTCCACGGGACCGGCGATGTGGCGCAAGAAGTCCGGGAGTTTCTCATCAGTCGCCCGGTGGACTGTCTGGCCGTGCCTCTTCCTCCTTCCTTCGAAACCGTTGTCGAACAGGCAATCGCAGAGCTGCCGGCCATCCATGTCGTGCTTTGTCAGGAGCCGGATAATGGAGAAGACAGAGTCGTCAATTTTGTCCCGGTGGATCCCTGCCAGGCGGTAATCATGGGCATCCGGGTCGCCATGGGCGAAGATATTCCTCGGGCCTATATCGATCGCGATGTCACGATCTACGACTCAGGCCCGTTCCATGCTCCGGACCCTTTTGCGCTCAAACACGTGTCGCTGGCCGCCTTCGCCGCCACTCTGACCCCGGCTCTCTCCGCTCCCTCTGCTCAATCCCAGCAATGGGACCGGATTACCTGGATGGCATTCCAACTTCATCAACTGGAACTGGATTATCGATCCGTCGTCTGCCTCTGCCATGTCCGCGATTGGCCATGGCTTCGTCTCGCCTATCAGGAGCGCCGACCCTATCATGAGCACGAGATACCCGCAGGACGACCCGAACGATACAGAGTCGATCCGGAGACGCTCTACTTTGCGTTGGGTGAATTGCCGTTTGTCACCGAGTTGTACGAACGCCGCCGTGCGGAACTCCGGTCGGACCGGTTCTTGTCCATCGACGGGATCAAGGAATTACTCTTGGAAACCAGGGCGCGATGGCAACATTCATCCGTACATGACCGTCATTCCATTCCGAATTGGGTGACGCCCCAACTCCTGCAGCTGTACCTGCAGTATGTCAGAAACCACGCGCTGCTCGACCGGCGGCTGACACCGGACCTCTACACTCTTGTCCTGGGAGCCAAACAAATGGCCGGTGACCGCTTCGCGATTCATCTCTTTGAGACTGCCAAGAGCTATGGCTATCAGGACGAGCAAGACGGAATGTCCAGCGCCACCCTTTCCGTAGGGCTGGGAAAATTCGAATTGCCGGACGGCGTAGTGGCGGCCGCAAAAAATCGGCTGCAAGGACCGCCTTTGCAATGGCGGTCGCTCTCGCTGCGCCCGCTCCCGTCGACAACACACCGTCGGCGCTGGTCCCATTTATGGAATCCTTTTCGCCAATGTTCCTGGCCGCCGGAAGATCGGAAAATCGAAAGCTTCAATACCCATGTGCGCGATCAGGCGAAAGCCCTGATCGGCGCCGATCTTGCCAAAGTTGAAAAATTCACCACCTCGATCAAAGACGGCATCGACATCAGGGAAAGTCTGCGCCATTGGTACCGGCGACATCGCGCGGGACAACCGGGCCGCCTGGACATCTACGTCCGGGAAATCCCGCCCGGCCGCGGCAATGTCGATACGGTGATTTTCCTGTTCGACACCCCGGCCGATCCCGATCGATACACCTGGCAGGCGACCTGGTTTGCGGAGCATCAGGAGGAATCCACGCTTTGTTTCTACGCGACTCCGTTTCTCGACCAAATGGTCGGACCGGGCATCGGGCAGTCGAACTACGGCGGGGCGCTTTTTCTCTTTCCGCCTCGGCCGATCCCCGACATCTGGCAGGATCAGGCATTGGCCTTTGCCAAGACGTTGGAAGAACGGCTGGTTGCCGCGGCGGCCGTCCACTCTCAGGAAACTCATGTGGCCCTCGTGTCTCCGAGTCCCCCGCGCGCCCGCTGGCGGCAGATCACGCGCCGATATGGGCGGCGGCTCGTCACCATTCCCTTATCGCGCTTTTCCGGCCAGACCATTGAACGGCTTCGTCGCTTCCACGTCTTGAACGGGCATGAGATCAGAAGCTATGCCGCGAAATTCATTCGTGAATAGCCCTCTGCCTGACCGTGGCCGGTACGACGTGCGGTGGGAAGGCAAGTAGCCATGACCCTCCCTCGCGGCGATGCCTCTACCCGGATCGACGAGCTACGGGCGGAGATCCGCCGCCATGACGAACTCTATTACATCAAGGATCGGCCCGAGATTTCCGACTCCGAGTATGACCGGCTCTTCCGTGAATTAGTTGAGCTGGAAACTGCGCACCCCGACCTGGTCACCAGGGATTCCCCGACCCACCGAGTCGGCGCGGCGCCGCTGGCGGCTTTGGGCAAAGTGCTTCATGAAAAGCCGATGCTCAGCCTCGATTCGATCACGGACCGCGCGGACGTGCTCGCCTTTGACGCACGGCTAAAACGCGATCTCAAGACGACAACCCTCGCCTATACGGCTGAACCGAAATACGACGGTCTGTCGGTGGAACTGGTCTACGACCATGGGGTCTTCGTGCGGGGCGCCACGCGAGGCGATGGAACCACCGGCGAGGAAGTCACTGTCAACTTACGGACTGTCCGATCGCTCCCGCTCCAACTCCGCAGAGACGCGGGGGTTCCGACGCACCTGGTCGTGCGGGGGGAAGTCTACATGCGGCTGGACGAATTCCAGCATCTCAATCGCCGCATCACCGAACGGGGCGAAGAACCGTTTGCCAATC
>DASSBQ010000052.1:0-7386 GCA_035698625.1 Nitrospiraceae bacterium | reverse complement strand
GAAGCGGGATCCGGCCATACAGGAAGCCTTGGCCGAACTGGCGGGGTTGTTCAGCGACGGGGCTATGCAAAAATTAAACTACGAGATCGATGGCGAGCATCGCCCCGTGCAGGATGTGGCGCAAGCGTTCCTACAGGACGCAAAATTGAATCCCTAACAGGCAATCAGGAGATTTTCGGCGAACGCCCATTCACGATCGACCCACTGCGCTTCGCAGATGAAGCGCGCGCGATGCGCAATGGCGGGAATCGCGTCGGCGTGGAATTTGTGGCAGGCTTCCGTCCAGATCGTCTCCCCTTTTCTCAAATGGCAGGTTAACCCGGCGGCCCCAATCGATACTGTCTGCTGGCGCTTCGAGCGCAGATGCATCTCGATCCGGCGGTCCGTTTCCTGATAACGAATGTGATGCTCGAAGTGACGGAGAGTGAAATTCCCGTCGAGCTCCCGGTTGATTCTGGCGAGCAAGTTGAGATTAAACGCGGCGGTCACCCCCGGCGGGTCATTGTAGGCCAACACCATCTCATCCACCGCTTTCACGAGATCGGTCCCGAGCAACAAGGCATCACCCGGCTGTAACAGTCTCCGGATATCGCGGAGAAATTTGTCTGCCGCCGGCGGGTCGAAATTTCCAATTGTGCTGCCGAGGAACAAGACGAACAGGATCTGGTCAGGACGCCGACGCGCCGCCACATCCGCCAGACCTTCCAGATAGGACGTTTCAAGGCCGACCATGCTGATCGCGTTCAAATTGCCCAATTCCTGATGGCACTTGATGAGCGCGGTCGCGGAAATATCGATGGGGAAATAGGCAATCGGCTCCCTGTCCGCAAGCGCCTCCAAAATCCAGCGGGTCTTTCGTCCGCTCCCGCTTCCAAGCTCAACGACGGCGACAGGCGGTGGCAGGTGTTTCAACATGTCGATGGCATGGCGCCGGAGCAGGCGCTCCTCCGCGCGGGTCAATCCGTATTCGGGCAGCAAGGTGATCGTTTCAAATAACGCGGTTCCCACCTCATCGTACAGGTAGGTCGAGGGCAACTCGCGTTGCCCCGGCATGCTGAGACCGGCGGCGACGGCGGCGGCGAATTCTTTGACCGCATCGCTCTGCACAAGAGGTGACGGTGCCATCTTATTTCTCGACACAGCGGAATCCGGCATAAACATACGGATAGTTCGGCCGGAACCAATTCCGAAAAGACCGGCGCAACAACGGGGCGGGTGTTCTTGGCGACGCTCCTTTCAGGACATAATGTTGCCCGTCGAAAAAACGTGCCGAATAACCGGGATAAAAGGGAAAGGGCTGAAAACCCGGAAACGGTTGGAAAGTCGTCGACGTCCATTCCCATCCATTCCCGACGAGCTGCGCAATGCCGAACGCGCTGTCCCCGGCGGGGGTTGCGGTCACGGCTAGCGGGTCCCATCGGCGCTCATTGAAATTGCCTTGCCGGCTGTCCGGCGGCTCCTTACCCCATGCATACAGCCGCTCATCGCCGTCCGGCGTACCGTATGCGGCCCGTTGAAATTCCGGCTCAGTGGGCAGCCTCTTCCCGACCCACGCCGCATAGGCCTGTGCCTCGTCTTGCGTCGCATACACCGGCCAGTCCAACGGCAGCGGCACTTCTCCCGACATGCTTCGCCACCACCATTGGTCGCCGCGTTTCGTCCAGAAATGCGGTGGCCGAGCCCCTGCTTGCACAAATTCCAGAAACTCCCCGTTCGTAACCTTGTACCGGCTCATGGCAAACGCCGGAACAAAGACCTGATGCCCGTCAAACTCGTTGTCCCATCCGAATTGGTACCCATTCCCGCCGCTCGCGCGCGGCTGTCCCATGGTCGCGGGCCCGGCGGGGATTTCAACGAATCTCTTGTCGGTAACCGGACGGGATGCAGTGAGAACGGCCGGGGGAATCATTTTGCGCGCAGTCGGCACATGATGGAGCAGATACGCGAACGTCTCCGCATGCATGAGCCGATGCTCGAGCGCAACCGAGAGCAGTTCCGCCGAGACCTCGCTTGAGACCTCATCGAGCGTCTCCCGTATGCGCCTGTTGTAGCGATGGACTTCGGCGACTTCCGGCCAATCGGCGGGCTGATCCTGCGGAAGCTGTCCTGGCTCGGGGTCAATGCCGAAGGCAAACAGCCGGTCGAACGAGGGATGGAACGGTGCAAGGCCCGCTGTTTCCCGAATGAGATTCCAATCAAATGCTTCCAGGTGCCCGAAATAGAAAATCAATCGATGACGTTCGGCGACAGGCCGGTCGTGCAACGCATCCGGACGAATCAGTGCAAACAAGGCATCCGTACCGGCGCGCGCTTTGGCCAACGCCTGTCGGAGAGAGAGGGCGTCAGTCACCGACTTCCACTCCCTTCCAGAATGCCACATAGCCGGCAATGGACTTGGCGGCATCCTTGGGGGCGGGATAGTACCAGGCCGCGTCCTTGTTGATCTGTCCGTTCAGCTCAATATCGTAATAGCTGGCTTCTCCTTTCCACGGGCAAGTCGTATGGGTCGTGCTGGATCTCAAATGCGCTCGCCGGACGGATTGCGGTGGGAAATAATAATTCCCTTCGACAATGAGACCGTCATTACTTTCCGCGAGTGTCGTCCCTTGCCACATTGCCTTCGGCATAGTCCTCCTTCTTTCCTTTCTTCCGTGTCATGGTCCTGTCACAATGGTACCGAGGAGTCGGCGGCCATGTTGTATTTTAATTATGCCGGTCTCAGTCCGACCAATCCGCAGGTCATCCGAGCGATGCATGACGCGGCCGATACCTTCAATGCGTTGCTGTATTCCGAGTCTGGCATCGCTTGCTACCGTAAGCAAGTCAAAGAATGCAGAAAGAGCATCGCGGCCCTCTTGCGCGTCCATTCGGGCCAAGACGGGCATTCTCTGACCCTATGTCCCAATGCCACTTTGTCGTTAAGGATCGCATTGTCGATGATCGGTCTGCAATCGGGCGACCTCGTCATTACGTCCGACCAGGAACATCTCTCCACGCTGCACGCGCTCTCCGGCCTGACGCAGCGCGGGATCGCGGTGCAGGTCATCCCGGCTATGACCGAAGAGCAGTTCGTTACACAGTTGGAGGACGCCTGTAAACTAAAGACCGCCAAGTTGGTGCTCCTGAGCCATGTCAGCCATTTCGATGGAAGAATCTTTCCTGTAGAGAGAATTTGCGAGATCACCAGGAAACGGAATATCCTGCTGGCACTAGACGGAGCACAGGCAGCGGGCCATGTTCCCGTCAATATCGGGACGATTCCCGCCGATTTCTATTATTTTTCCGGTCATAAATGGTGCGCCGGTCCCATGGGATCCGGCGCCTTGCTGGTTTCCCGACAATATCAGAACAGCCGGGCGAGCAAACAGGCTGATTGTCGCGAAGAGGGGGAGGACTCGGAGGACGCCCCCGATCTCGGAACGCAGAACATCAGCCTCATCGCAGGCCTGGCGACGGCCTGCGCGCTCAAACAACAGGAATGGGCCGCCATGGCTCCCCTTGCCGGTCTTCGGAGATTGGTCAGTGAACGCCTCGGCAAGATTCGTGACGTAGAGATCGCCGGCTGGGATCGCGCTCATGCGCCGGGGATATTGTCCTTGCGTGTACGAAGACCCGGATTCGATCCGGCTCGCATCGCGACCTATCTATCGCAACGGTACGAGATCGCCCTCAAACCCATTCAATACCGGAGCGTCCCACCGCTGCTACGTATCTCTTGGTCCCACTCCACCAGCGATCAGGACGTGGTGTTTCTGGCGGAAAAACTGGAAGAAGCATTGGAACGATGCACCGCCCGATCGACGGAATAGAATTGCCCGGAGACAGTGAGATCTTCGGCGCACACCTCTTGTCGTGAGACAAAGATTGACGGAAAGAAGAGCTGCACGATCGCCACACATTCCAATCCGAACGGCAGATATCCGGCGTACCCGAGCAGCGGCATTTCAAAAAGTTGGAACCGGTGCGTGAAGGGAATGCCATATTCCCAATGAGCGAGACTGCCGGAATTCCACATCTCCCAGAAAATCCCGCAGATCAGCGCCGCCAGGGCGGCCATCCACAGGAGCCGCCAGTCTCCTCGGGCCGTCGGGGCGAAGACCGTCTCCTGTCCCATCGCCAATTGCAGCCCCACCATCAATAAGAGCGGCGCCACCCATACGAGTGGAAAGAGATAATCGGGCCATATGGAGATGCCGATCAGACCGCCCGCCGCGCCGACCAGCAGAATCCACCCGACCTCCCGCCGTTCTGCCATCGGCAAGCGCCACGTCTGCTCCAGCCCGGCGCTCAAGCGAGGATAAGTAGCCAGCCATTCGAGGGTACTGAGCACCGCCGGCAACACGGTCGAAAAGGGAACGGTCGCCAACACCATATATTCTCCGGCGGTGAGTTCCCTCCCCCCCACGTAGTACCAGTTCTCCACGAATCGATTGAGATATTCGAAGGTCCACCAGAAAACGGCACTCACCGGAAAAAGAAGAAGAAAGCGGACGGGGTCGCGTTGCAGCAGACAGGAGCCGATCCGGCTGACCGTGAGGGCATTCAGTACCACGATGTATCCCAGCCACAAGGGAGTAAACGTATGGAGCTGCCACTCGCCCAGCCACTCCCAACGATTCCATGCAACAACCCAAGCCACACCCGTCCAGATAATTCCTACCCACCCCCACCAGGGAAATGATCGTCGCTCATGAAGGGTGCTCCGGGAAAGCGCATGGTCTGCCATGCGCGGGGTGGGGGAATGAGATTTGCCGCGCGCACGTTCCGTGAAAGCGCGAGCAAAGCAACCGAGTGAAATATACGCGCGGGTCATACGAGACAGAAACGGAGCGACGGCTGCCATAATGCATACGGCCAATCCCAAGAACACCGGCCACGAAAATGGTGCGTGACTCACGAATCTGGGCCGCGGCGGGAACTCGAGATAGGGTTCGATCGACCGGCCGGTCAGCAGCACACCGCACAACGGAAGGACCACAATAGCGATGAGGCTTATCGAGGCGATGATCCAGCGGAGAAACATCAGACTCCTTCGTTCAGAATTATTTTGTTCGTCACTTACAAGCCATAGATTTAGGACGCTGACACTCCATTCTCAGTGCATCAAAACAGTACAAACTTGATCAGTACCTTCGCCACACCCGCTAGACAAAATGTCAACTGCGGACAACTTGCGCACGCCTCCTAAGTAGTCGAAATTGTGGACAGTAATCGCGAATGAGCCGGGCACTTTGTCCGGAAGCCTGTGTCGGACGTGAAGAGGCACAAATGCACTATGCGACCTAACCGCCTGACATTCCTGTAAAACAATACCTTTTCGATTCCCAGGCGCATCCCTTGAACCTGAGAATTGTGGACGTCCCTCTCACAGCGTATTCCATAATATAGGAGGGCCCTATGGTCAAATCATTCATTCTCACTATCGCGTTCATGGTCGCGCTGAGTTCCACGGGGGCGATGTTTGCTCCCGAGGAGGCCATCGGGTCGACCACGTTTACAAAAGTTTCGGTTCAAGCGGTGGATCAATCTGCCCGCAGCCTCACCTTCAGGACAACGGAAGGTCAGACATGGACGTTGATCGCCGCCTCGCCTGATATCTTAAACGACTTGCATACCGGCGACATCTGTAGTTTGGAAATCGACTCGGAGGACCGGGTCACTAAGATTGTGAAAGCCGGTGCCCCGTAGTCGGCATTTCGTCCTTGCGCATGGTGCGGGGCTTGGCCTAGTCTAGGACATATCACCCACAATCGAGAGGATGCCATGAAAACCTTATTTGCCATGACTATCTCGGCTGCTCTACTGATCAGCCCGGCCCTCGGGGGAGCGCTGAAGGCTCAGACCGCATCGGAACCAATCACGGATGGATCCAATGTCACATTGGAAATGACGATCACGGTCCCGGATGAGCATCTGGTGATCCCCAACCATAAAAGCCAGTATACGCATGGATCAAGACAATTAATTCCAGGATTGGAAGATGCCCTGGTCGGCATGCGAGCCGGCGATAAGAAACATGTGGAGTTGGACGCGAGCCGAGCCTTCGGGCCCTACGACGCAGGCAAGAAAGTATCCGTTGAGCGTAAGCAGCTACCGGAAAAACTTCAGGTGGGCGACATCACCACGACAGCCGAAGGACAACCGTTCACCGTCGTGGCGCTGTCCGATGGTCAGGCCGTGATCGATTTTAATCATCCTCTGGCCGGCAAGCACATTGTCCTGGATGTGCATGTGCTCAGCGTGAAACCGAAAGCCTAGGCTGCGGCGGATTCCAATCGCAACACATGAGGTTCGCTGCGCTTCGTCGCCGTAGGGCGGGCTCGAAGGCTAGCCCGCTCTACGCGGGCGGCGGTGAGGACCCTGGTCTTCCAGCAGTGCGCGAAGCGACCGCGCATTCTTCACGGCGTAGCCCATCGCATCATTGTTGAAATAGACAAAGACGTCCAAACCATCCCGCCGATACCGTCTGATCCGACCCGATTCCTCGGCAAGCTCCGCGTCGGTATAGTCCGAGGCGAACATCCGATGGCGCCCATGATACCGGATGTACGTGAAATCCGCTGTGATGACGTCCCGCCGAGTATACTTGGATCCGTCGGCAACGCACAGAGCGATCCCATGTTGATGCAGCAGGCGATACGTTTCCTCCCTGAACCAGGAATCATGACGGAATTCACACACGAGCCGAAAGGGATCGGACCGGCTAGCCAGCTCCTGCGCCATCTCCAAGAAACGGCGCAGACGGTTTTGATCGGCGCGAAACGACGGCGGAAACTGAAAGAGAATCGGGCCGAGTCGCGTGCCAAGAGCCGATGCATTGTGCACGAAGATCCGCCAGGCCTCCTTCACGTCATGGAGCCGTTTGACGTGGGTGATAAACCGGCTTGCCTTCACCGCGAAGAGGAATTCGTCGGGCACCACGGCCCGCCATCGTTCATAGGTCGAGGTTTTCGGAAGATGATAGAAGGAGTAATTGACTTCAGTCGTCGGAAACTCGGCGGAGTAAAACTCCAGATATTTTCGGCTCGGCATGTCTTTGGGATAGAAGGGACCCTTCCAGCTTGCATAGGTCCAGCCCGATGTGCCGATCAATAACTTTGCCATAGGGAGCGCCCATACCAATCATCCGAATCGCCTTTTCGTCATGCATAGTCCGCGCCGGGCGATAGGAGTTCCACCAAATACAGTTCGGCGCAACAGTGGAGGCGTCCCCACTATAATCTTTCTTCATCGACTTCGATGACATCCGCCCACGTGGTCACGCGAGGCAGGCTCTCCGGCTGCACCCCGCGCTTTCTGGCAATTTCGTCGAGTCGTCCCTGAAATCGCTGCCGGGCAGCTTCGTCCTTCGGACTCCTCGCCAAGAGAGCTTCCGACCATTCCCTG
>DASSBQ010000051.1:0-7658 GCA_035698625.1 Nitrospiraceae bacterium | reverse complement strand
AGATCCGCGGCTTGTTCCGCAGTTTTCCTCCCTACTCATTTTTGCTCGGATTGACGTCGGTTCATTGGCGTGAGTCATGGAAGTACGGCGAGCGGGCCTTCCGGTATTGCAACCATGATGTCGGGCATGCGATCGGCAGTGCGCGGATCGCCGCCGCCACGGTGGGATGGAACATGGTCCTCCTTGATGGGACGGATCAGCACACAGTCGCGACGTTGCTGGGAACCGATCGTCGTGAAGATTATGTGAATGCGGAACCGGAACATCCTGACTGCCTGGCGCTGGTCTGGCCTATCGCAGAGGTGAGTCGCGAGGTAGAGGCAGAGGACAGCGGTCAACAGCCAAAATCACAGCGTGAGAGGGCAGGGGAGGACGAAGCCCGTTCGATTCCATTTTACATTGATCCAGCTGCGGTGAAAGGCCTCTCAGGAGCGATATGGCACGGCCGGGCGAACCGTCTGAGTCGAGAGAATCCCGTGCCCTGGGAAATCATTGATGATGCGGCGGCGGCGAGCTGGAAGAGCACACAAGAGCGCCATTCTCTTGCATTGCCTTGTGACGAACATGCCGTCCACCTATCCCAGCCGGATGACACGTCAGGGCTCATGAACGACGCGGCTTTATCGGCCCTTCGGATCATCCGCCAGCGGCGAAGCGCCGTGGCCTTTGACGGCAAGACGTCAATTCCGGCAGCGGTGTTCTTTCAAATGATGCTCCGCGTGATGCCGTCGGCTGAACGGCCTTGTCTTGAGCGCCCGATGCCGTGGGACGCCATTCCTTGGGATCCGGCAATTCATCTCCTCTTGTTTGTGCACCGGGTCGACGGGTTGATGCCGGGCCTCTATGTTCTGGCCCGCGATCCGCGGAAGGTCAAACTGCTGCAGCAATCGATGAATCCGGAATTAGAATGGACTGCTGCGCCCGATTGCCCCCCTGATTTGCCGCTGTACTGGTTGCTGCAGGGGGACGCCAGGAGACTCGCGGTGCAGGTGAGCTGTCATCAGGACATCGCCGGCGACAGCGCGTTTTCATTGGGGATGTTGGCCGAGTTTGAGGCACTGTTGCATCATGGCGGAGCATGGTGGTACCCACGCCTGTTCTGGGAGTCGGGGGTAGTGGGCCAGGTCCTTTATCTTGAAGCGGAAGCGGCGGGGGTGCGTGGGACGGGGATCGGCTGTTTTTTTGATGATCCGGTTCACGAGATTGTGGGCATCAAAGGGCTTGCCGTCCAGTCTCTGTATCATTTTACAATCGGTGGAGCGGTGGAGGATGTCAGATTGCAGACCTTATTACCTTACTACCATGTGACGCGGCGCTCTTGAGCCTCTCAACAGATCATATCGCATGAAGCGATGAGCCCAATAGCCGAACGACCGGATACCGGCGACAAGCGACCCATTTATCAAGGATCGAGAACTGATGTTTAAGATTAAAAAGAAAATCGATAAGCCCAAGCCGCCGGCACTGTACAACATCATCGAAGACTACTCGGAGTTTGATGCGCCGGGCAATGTGACGGTCTGCGCCATGACGCTTCCGGAGGACGAAGCGGCTCATGCCAGAATCCTTTCCGAAAGCTATGACATTCCTCTCACTGTGATGACGCAGTTGCTGAACGATGGAGGAGCGTACGTGTATCCCCAGGTGGGCGGCATCGTCACGCGAGGGCTCTTTGCGTGCCGGATCGATTCCACGAAAACCGCTCCGAAGCAAACGTGGGTCTTGGACCTGATGCAGTTCGCCGAAACCGAACAGTTGGCCCGCGCGCAGTCGGTCCCGCTGGAGGAAGCCGCGTTCCGGGTCTTCCTGCGGACGCTGCCGGAAGAGTTACAACGAAAACTCGAACAGAAGAATCTCGGCCTCGATTATCGAACGCTGGACCGCGCGGTCGCGAAAGGCGGCGATATTAAGTACATCGATTTTCGGAAGGACTGGTCTCCCCACTTCAAACGGCTCTGCATTATGCCGGATGGGCGGATGATTGAGACCGGTGGGCTGGCGGAGTTTGCCGCCTTGCATGGTATTTCGATGGCCCAAGCCAAGACGCTCATCGAAGAAGGGGGAACGTTGGAAATCGAAGGAGAAGTCCTGGCGTGCCAGATTGTCAACGGCCAGCCTGCCGTCGCTCGATTCAACAGTCAGCAATATGCGAAGGCGAAGGAACTGGTTTCGAGCAAAGGGCTGCACCTGATGGATGCGCTCAGTGAGGTCGGGTATAACGACGTCGCAATGATGCGCGGGCTTCGGCGAAAGGAACTGGGCGGCCGAATCTGAGCCGATCCTCGATGAAGATGCGGCGGCATCCCCGTTACGAATTTGCTCAAAATAGCATGAAGCGCCTTGTGGTCGTGCTCGCCATGTCCATCATGGCAACCGGCTGCAGCGCGTCGAGGCCCATCCTCTATCCCAATCACCATTATCAGCAAGTCGGCGCTGACGGAGCGGAATCCGATATCAAGGAGTGCCGGGAACTGGCGGAATCGGCCGGCGCCTCGGCGACGCAGGGAAGAACAGCTCAAGTTGGAACGAGTACGGTGGTCGGTGGAGCGATCGGAGCGGCGGCCGGCGCTGTCGGAGGAGCGGTGATCGGAAATCCCGGGCGCGGAGCAAAGGTAGGAGCGGCGAGCGGGGGGACGGCCGGTTTCTTGCGGGGGCTTTTCAGAAAATCACGGCCCAGCGCCGCCTATACCCGTGTCGTCGATCGATGTCTTCGGGAACGGGGATATGAACCTACGGGCTGGAAATAGTGGCAACGCGGCGCGCTTCGACGGACGGCGCCTTTTCAAAAAATTGTCCGCCGACCCGCCACCCGACGTAAGCTCCTGCAACATTGTCGATGACGTCAAGCAACGAGGTGCTTCGATTGTGGCAGTACACTTGGTACAGCTCAATGCCGAAGGATAAGGCGAGAGCAAGTATTATCAGCACGACAGACGATCCGGACCTTGTTTGCAGTCGTCCGGCGTAGAAAAAGCCGAACGGCATGAACAACACAATATTAGCCAGTGCGTCGAGAGTAAGATCCAAGAGGACGAGAGGAGAGCCCAGTTGTTCGGCGGTCGGCACCCATTTGATGTACTCCCAATGGGAATGGCCGACGAAGTTGCTGAGAGGCAGCACCCCAACCAACAGGATCACCATAATCCAGGCTATCCACAGCGTCGACCATCTTGATGAGATCAGCATCGCGGTGAGAACGCTCCTCCCTTTAGATGCCGTGCCGAAAAAAGTTGATTCTCGCAGAACCCGTTGACCGGTTTCCACCGATATCTGCTCTCCAACAGGTAGATTCCTGTGGATCCGGTATTCCCGCTGTTTGGGGAAGCTGGCAGAACAAAGAGGCAAGGACCATAGCGAACGGACGATTCGCGAGGAGAACGCCGTTTGATAAAGAGATCAGCGTGAGCCTGCCGTCGCCAGCTCTTCCTGCACCGCATGCAGCATCTGCTGAAGATCGAACGGCTTCTCAAAAGCGCGACAGGCGCCGAACAACTTAGCGACGTCCAGGAAATTGCGATCACCTTGCGCGCCGGTCATGGCGATAATTTTCGTATCGACATATTCCCGGCTGAGTTGCAACGTGGCTTCGAGGCCGTCGACTTCCGGCATCAGCAGATCCATGATAACGAGATCGGGGCGATTCTGATGGTACAGGGCGAGAGCCTCTCGACCGTCATGAGCCTCCATGACGCGATGACCTGCCTTTTCGAGGACTCCTCGCAAGAGGGCGCGGATTGAAGTTTCATCGTCGATAACCATGATCGTAGCCATAGAGCGTCCCTTCGTCGCGGCGATGGTCAAAGTGCGCCACCGACCGCCTGTTTGGTCCATATAACCAAGAAAAGCTTACCTGGCAGGTCGAGGTCTGTCTAGCAAAGACGCAAATGCGGTGAGACAGGGTAAACCAGGCTTCTTGGAGGTAGAGAGAATTACCGCTTGCCGGATGCGGGGCCGGGCGGAAGATTCACAGGGTAGACATGAGGGGCGGGGGAGGATTCGACCTTGGTATTCAGTTGAAGGGGACTGACAGGAATGACACCGGTCAATTCCATGATAAGAAGAGTGACAACGCCAAGAAAGACCAATGAGGTCGTCCACGCCACTCTCTTGAACCTTCTATTCAGCACTTCGGTTTGGCTATAGGGATCTACAACCGTGTAGGGATTGGCCGGGGGTAGTTGCATCATACGCCTGCCGCGGGGATAACGTTCTTCTACGCCGTTCAGATAAAGTCGTCAACGGTAATGCGCCGGCGCTATAATAGTCTGTCTGTTCCCTTTTGTCATGAATCCGTGTATTGGTTGGTTTCAATGTGAGGGGGTTGCCATGTGGCATTGTCTAAGGCTGGGACTCAGCGTCCTATTGATCTGCACGGCGTGGTTCGAGAGCGTCTCGGCCGGCGTGCCCTGGCCGAACGAACCGCCCGGTTCCACGACCCTCGTGGACTGTACCTTTGATACGATGGACTGCAGCGGTCAACTGTTGAACGTCTATAAATCAGGGGATATTGTCGAGGACGACAGCGCGCCGGGTTCCCCTCCCCGGGTGGGACGCGCCAGCCTCTTCTATCCAAACACGGAGGGCGGGATTGTGTTGGTGTATTTTAAACGAGCGCCGTTGAGAGAGATCTATGCCGGATTCTGGTTTAAGGTCAACAAAGAGTGGCAGCAGAATAGCGTCGGCAGTAACAAGGTATTCTTTCTGCGCACGGATAATGACCTTCAGGGGGGATCTCGAACAAACGGGACCTGGCTCATCAAGGGCTATGGCGACCCCATGCAACTCGTTTGGAGTCACAATACGGGCTCCCAGGACAACAGCCACGCCTGTGCATCAGACCTCGGCTTGATATGCTATCCGAATGTCGGCGGCGGAAAAATCTTCTTCGGGCGGTGGCATCGGATCGAAGCTTATGTGCGCGCGAGCGATTGCCCGACCTGTCGGAATGGAATCGTGCGCTGGTGGGTCGATGGACAGTTAGCCGGCAACTATACGAATCTCAATTATGGGACTAAGGTGGTGAATGAATGGGTATGGGCGCAAACCTGGGACGGCCATGGGAATGCGCTGGGGCGGACGGCGGACGTGCACCAATATATCGACCAACTGCATGTCAGCGCGCCCAATTGTCCGCTGCCCTGTGATGCTACTTCGCACCCTGCTCCCGCCCCTCCGCCACGAGATGGTCGACCCTCGGCCCCGACTAATGTACGAATCAGTGTCACTCGGTGAGGGGGCCGGTGTCGTGTCCGCCGAAATGCCCCAAATGCCGGGACCGGCATCTTGGAATGGCTGGCTGAAACCGGCATCCGGTCATTTGCCGAGTATTCGACGCAGCAGGCCGGCGCCCCGCTGAAATTTTATCCAATCATTGGCCAGATACGCTTCATCACAGGTATTCAGCGTCTTCATGATTTGGCTGAAGCGCGGGTCTTCATCTGTAATGCCATAGGTCAATCGTGCGATACCCCTCCATGCCGTGGACCAATCCGGTTTAAGAAGGACCAAGGCCTTTTTCGTCAAGTGGCGATCGGATGATTGGTTCGCCGCTTCAGTCTTGCGCTTCGCATGCATGTAGTTCACCTCCGTGATCTCTCTGCCCACACAGTACAGCTTATCATTGAGGCAATGAGCGTCAAGGTGGAATAACCGGCATGTGCGGCATGCTCCTCGATACCTGAGCATGGGCTCTCACCTGCGAGCGCACTCGGATATGACCGAAGCATGGACCCGATGAACGTCCTTGAGAAGACCTCTGGGAACGGAGAAAGACAGGCGGAGCTTCAGCGCCGGCGGGACCGATAGAAGCGCCGGCCACAGTCCCAGCACCGGAAGGGATACCGGCCGATCAACTTTTGTAAAAGATCGAGGAATCCGCGCCGAGTGGACCGGTGCACATTCCGGAGGCATTGTCAGGAAATCCGCTCCATTGAGGCGGATTGTCGGCGGTAAATGGCATGCATAACCTGTCCCCCCTCGGCAGATGACAAGCGCATCACATAGCAGGGGGGCCAGAGCAAGGGAATGTTTCTCCTCCGGGTACAACAAAAACGATTTAAGGCATACCAGTTCAATTGGAGGCGGGCGACACGTGAATGCCGCCGTCTCCAAATGTCCGACTCTTACACGAGGGATACCGTGACGAAGTCGTATGAACGCGCCTACCGTTCACCACCCATTCTTCTTCGTTGAGTTAGCCCGCGCAGAACGAGCAGGCCGACGATTCCCATGCTCACTAGCAGGAATGTTGTGGGTTCGGGTGCAAGGCTGATATTGCCGCGCACCTCCCCTCCGGCAAACTGGCTCGTGTGGAAATTGATATACGAGCGTCCGCCAAGAATATTCGATACCTGGGCGGTCAATGTGGTGTTGTTGCCTTCCGGAGCATCCCATTTCCCGCTGA
The DNA here is from genome assembly GCA_035698625.1 of Nitrospiraceae bacterium. GTDB lineage: Bacteria > Nitrospirota > Nitrospiria > Nitrospirales > Nitrospiraceae > DASSBQ01. Next base: position 1,255 of record DASSBQ010000051.1, on the reverse strand, counting down.
TCGTCCCGCCCACGCCTGTCGAGAAGGGCTTCACTACCACGTCGTTGGGATTGTTGTCGTTAAACGGAGTGCCGAAAAACCCCCAGGCCACCGGCCCGTTCGTGGTACGAGTGACATTGGGACCGGCATGAATGTGGGCGACCGTTAGATTGTCGTTTGTATCCGGCGTCTGCCTGCCTGTGAAATCGATATTGAAGATCGTGGAAGAGAACGTCATAGCGGTTCTCGCATCGTTCAACGCAAACGTCGCGGTGCCGAATGACATGGGTCGAAACCCTCCGGTCGTGGTACTCGGATGCGTCGGTGGAACTTCCTGGCCATTCGTAAGATCGGCAAACAGGAGGGTGACGGCATGTGCAGGAATACCAGCCGAGAGAACCATACAAAACGCAAGGACCAGATTTAGGGGTAAGCACGGCATGGCGTCACGCTCCTTTTCGGATGTGTCGGGGAACCGGAAGGCTGGAATTGTGAATGATCGTACATCCCCGCCAACCCTTGGCCTCATTCTTGATCCAATTGAACCTAGACCTGCGTGATAATTAAATCAACGGCAGCATGACCCGATAAATGCAGGGAGCCTCGTGTCCGGCATGGTCGGCCGAAACGGGCCCCCACTAGGGTTCTCACTAGTGTTATTCGGGGACTTGGGGGGATACTAAAACTGCACCTGGGTATCTGTTAGCTTCGTTCCGTGAGCGCAGGAGGCGAGGGGACCTTGGCGGAGAGCCACGTCAGATATCGACCCCAACGCCGCCCGCACTTGTGAAGATTTCCAAGGGTCTTAGCATTGTGTGAGCATCATGAGTAGAGGCGATTGGTTCTTGGCCGGCTATTTCTTCGCGGGTCTGATCTGGGCAATTGTTCAAGCGTGTGTGGATAATCGGCCTCGGCCCATCCGAACTGGAGAAGATCTTTCTCACCAGCGACCGGCGGCATGACATATTAGAGATAAGCTGAGCGGGCTTCAGGTCCATGAGCGGCGCTGACTTTTCGAAGGCCTCGCTCGTCATCTCATAAGTTAATGAGGTGAATCGAGGAGATCGTGTGTTCGCACGAGGCTTCAGCGACATAGAGGCGGGACCCGATGAAACAGATGCATCGGATTTTGAAGGCAAGAGCGTACATAGAGGAGGAAACGCTGAGGCGCATGCTTCGGTGGATGGTCCCCTCGGCAATACAGACACTGGGAACCGAAGACAGCCTGGTGATAACGACAGTCGCCACAGAGCATGAGAAAAGTGTATCAGGCCGT
>DASSBQ010000050.1:0-3697 GCA_035698625.1 Nitrospiraceae bacterium | reverse complement strand
GCCCCTCAATACAGATGTAGGTGCCTCCTCGATGCAAGGTTGCACCGACCGTCTGCGCGGCTCGGGCAAGCGAGTCAGAAAGCGACCGGCAAATCGGTTCTGCGAATGCCACGTGCGCCACGATCCCTTGATCAAAAAATGTGCTGTCCCGGCGTTTCGTCATATCAATGAACTGATCCGGCAATACGACCTCGCCCGGCTTGATCGCCTCTCTCATGCTGCCCACCGCGCTGACGGAGATCACCCGTTGAACGCCGAGCGATTTCAAGGCGTAGAGATTGGCCCGGTAATTGATCTTTGTGGGGTTCACGCGATGGCCTCGCCCATGCCGTGAGAGGAACGCCACCGGAGTCCCTGCTATCGTGCCGGTGAGTACGACATCCGATGGCCGGCCGAACGGCGTCCGCACCATGGTCTCCCGTATGTGCGCCATGCCTTCGATATCGTAAAGACCGCTGCCGCCGATAACGCCGAGTACCGGCCGCGCGGCTCGTTGTTGCCTGCTCATCCGGCTGTCACCTTTCTGGTTTCAATTCGAGCAGCGATTGCCGCCGGTGCCGGCCGGCCTCGCAGCTCGGCAAGAAATGATTCAATCAATCCCAACAACGTGTCCGCCACACTCGCGGACCGCTGCGGATCGTCCACCGTCACCCAGACGATCGCCGGTTCATGCCGAAACCACGTGAGCTGTCGCTTTGCAAAATGCCGCGTATCACGTTTCAGGCGCCGAACAGCTTCCATGTAGTCGTAGCCGCCGGCTAGGAATTCGGCCACTTGTCGATATCCGAGCCCCTTCATGGATGCCAACCCTCGGTCGTAGCCCCGGGCAAGGAGCCCGGCGGTTTCCTGGACCAGGCCGTTCATGAAAAACGTGTCGACTCGCTGCTCAATCCGTTTATACAACGCCTGACGGTCACGCATCAGACCGATGATCAGCGGCGAACAACACGGAGCGGCGGTCTGGTGCTCCCGGTGCACATCCGAAAGCGACCGTCCCGACAAGCGCTGCACTTCCAGCGCCCGAATGATCTTGACCTCATCGTGCGGATGAAGAAGCCGCGCCAGTTCCGGATCAACTTTCGCCAATTCCCCATGGAGATAGCCCTTCTCACGCCGGCCGGCTTGGTCCAGCAATTCCGCACGCAGGGCCGGGTCGCTCGGCGGCGCGTCGCACAATCCTTTGACCAATGCCCGCACATAGAGGCCGGTTCCTCCTACAATAAAAGGAAGCCGGCGCTCTCCATACAGACGCTCGATTTCCCGCAGGGCAGCCGCTCGATACATCCCGGCGTTGAATCGCTGATCGGGCTCGACCAGATCGATAAGCCGGTGGGGCACTCCCTGCCGCTGTTCCGCCGTCGGTTTGTCGGTCGCTACATCCATCCCCCGGTAAACCTGCCGGGAATCGGCCGCCAAGACCTCGGTCCCCAGCGTTTGCGCGAGAATCACGCCGATCTCGGTTTTTCCCACGGCCGTCGGTCCGACCAAGGCCACCAGCGGCCTGTGAACGAGATGGTGATCCGAAAGCCGGAGCATAGGAGAAATACACGAGTGTGGTTAGGTCCGGTTGAACATACGAGTCAATTCTTCGACGGACAGTCGAAAGGCCACCCGCCGGCCGTGTGGGCAGGTCATGATCCGCCCTTCCTCCACCCATTCTTCGACCAGCCGCTGTATCTCCGGAAGAGCCATCGAACGCCCGGCTCGCACTGCGCCATGGCAGGCAAGTGACGCCATAATCGGCGTCACCTTCTCTTCCAACGACGACAGCGAATTCCATTTCGCCAAGTCATCGACCAGATCCAACACAAGCGCTTCGGCATCGACATGGGCGAGGATCGCCGGAAGCGTTCTGATAAGGCATGCTCCGGAGCCGAATGGCTCAACGGACAGCCCCAGTTGATCGAGGTCGCCCGCATACATCCGGATGACTTCCTCCTGCTGCGGAGAAATTTCGACCGGCTGGGGCAGCAGCAACGGCTGCGCGGCAAGCACACGATCACGCCATTGCCTTCGCAACCGTTCAAAGAGCACCCGCTCATGAGCAGTGTGCTGGTCCACGACATGGAGTTCCTCCCCCACCTGCGCGATGAGGAATGTGTGAGCCATTTGCCCCAAAGGAACCACGATGTCTTTGCATTCCTGATAGACCGGAGACGCTTCCGCGATCAAAGACCTGTGAGCTCCGGCGGCCTCGGCCGCCTCTGGATCATCAATGGAACGCTTTGCGCCGCCTTCGGGCATAACACGATGCGACGAAGAGCTGCTCTCGCCGACCGGCCTCTGTCCGAGCGGCCCACGCTCATGGGCTGCAGGCGTGGCGCCGACCGAGTGCGGCAAGACCGCGGCGCCGCGGCCGCCAAGTGTCTCGCGCACGGCTGAACGAACGACTCGATGGACAGTCTCGGCGTCAACAAAGCGGACTTCGCGTTTCATCGGATGCACATTGACATCGACGCGGCGGCTGTCCACATCCAGGAACAACACAAAGACGGGATGATGGCCTTTGGCCAAGAAGGCGCTGTAGCCGTCCGACAACGCGTGCAACACGGTCGGATTCCTGATGGGCCGCCGGTTCACAAACAAGTCTTGCGGGGCCTTCGTCGTGCGGGCACGTACCGGGTCCACGATATAGCCCGTGATACCGAAACCCTGGTGCTCGGCGCCGATTTCCAATGTCCGATCCATGAAACTCTCGCGATAGATCTGACTGACGCGATCCCGATGCCGCGACACCGCCGGGCAATTCAGCACCTCGTATCCGTTGTGCGTGAGGCTGAAGTGCACCTGAGGCCATGCAAGCGAGGCTTGTTGGACGACCTGGGTGATATGGGAAAATTCCGTTGCGGCTGTCTTGAGAAATTTCTTGCGCGCGGGAGTATTGAAGAACAGCGAATGGACCTCTAACCGAGTTCCCGGAACCCCGGCCGCATCGTCGACCGTCTCCACCCGACCGCCGGCGATCGAAATCCGGGTGCCGATCGGCTGACCCGAGGCGGCCGTCGAAATCTTCACGCGCGAGACCGCGGCGATGCTCGGCAACGCCTCTCCCCGAAAACCCAATGTCCGGACGGTATCCAAGTCGGCGTCAGACCGCAACTTGCTGGTGGCATGCCGTTCGAACGCCAGCAGGGCATCTTGCCGGCTCATCCCTTCTCCATTATCTGTGACCCGAATGAGCTCAAGGCCGCCATCCTGAATTTCCACCGCGATGGTGGTGCTTCCGGCGTCCAAGCTGTTCTCGATCAATTCTTTGACCACGGCCGCGGGACGCTCGACGACTTCGCCGGCCGCTATCCGGCCGATGACCTCTGACGGCAAGACGTGGATTTTGCTCGAGTCATCGACGAGCATCATACCGTCCCGATCCTGAATGAAAGTCGCGATGGCCCGTGGTGAGGTGAGCGCGGTGCGGAGACGGATACAATCATCGAATTTCGGCCATTTTCGCCTTGGCCAGCTTCGCCTCTTCTGATGTCGAGTATTCTTCGATCACCCGCTTGAGATATTTTCTCGACTTCGCGGAGTCGCCGGTCTCGGCCGCCGACAGCCCAAGCTTGAACAAGGCAGCCGGCACCTTTTCATTGCCAGGATATTCCCCGGCCACATATTCGAACGCCTGGATGGCGCGCACGTAGTCTTTCTGTCCATAGTAGGATTCACCCAGCCAATAATGGGCGTTCGGCGTCAATGAGGT
>DASSBQ010000049.1:0-4694 GCA_035698625.1 Nitrospiraceae bacterium | reverse complement strand
GATCTCAAGTTGAACAATGCCCTGCCGAGGATTGAGGTCGATCCGGAGACCTATATGGTGACGGCGGATGGGGTCCATCTGACCTGCGACCCGATTATGGTGCAGCCGATGGCGCAGCGGTATTTCCTCTTCTAGGCTGATGAAAAAGGCCCCCAACTTTGTTCTCGGTCGCTCGTACCCCTCAACGTACCCTCGCCGCGTACGCTTTGTGGTGGGACACCGCCGGCTCACTAGTTGATTGAGGTGACCGGTAACTCCAATCTGGTGGATCCTGTGAGATTATCGACATTCAGAAAGTATTGAATGAATTTGAGTCGAGCCTTTCCTGATGGATACTCTGAGCCTGCTTCATGGACTGCGTTTCATCGACAACTTCTTTCCGTCCGGCGGGTACGCTTATTCCTCCGGGTTGGAAGCCGCTATACAAGAAGGGGCGGTCACAGATGTGAAGGAATTCAAAGAATATGTCGAGGATGTTTTGCGCGCAGGGGCCGGAACACGAGAAGCTGCGGCGGTCAGTTCTGCCTGTGAAGCAATCAGGAGAAAGAAGGTGGAGCTGGCTCTGAAGGCGGATAGTGAACTGGAGGCCATGAAAATCGGGTACGAGTCGCGCTTGGCCAGCCGCCAAATGGGGCGGCAGGTGATGCGGATTGCCGCGGATGAAGATCGGCCGCAAGCCATCCTGCGGGCATTTCACACGGAGGTCATTGAATCTCGCACGCCGGGCCATTTTCCCGTCTGTCTGGGATTGAGGCTCGCGGCAAACGGATGGAGTCGTACGGATGCGATCGCCGCATTTCTGTATCAGACGGCGGTGGGATTTGTCTCCGCTGCCATGAAACTTCTTCCCATCGGCCAACGCGAAGGGCAACGGTTACTGGCGCAGTGGACTCCATTGTTCGTCGAACTGAGCGGCCGAGTGCCGATCCGCCTTAATATGCATTCCTGGACACCGATCCAAGACATTTACGCTATGCGGCACGGCCGGCTGGAGTCGAGGTTGTTTAGATCATAGCGTGACCCGGGGGAGCGCACGTCCCGGGCAATCGGTTGCAAAGCAACCGGGGGAAGTGGAGGGTGACACGGTTGCGCGGGGCAGGCGCGTGATAAAGTACGATTGCGTGATTTCGTGATGTGAAGACTTTGCCAGATCGCTACATCACTCACTCTCACTTTTGCACGAGAGATATGCTTCATGAGTAACGAGAGCCACCATGCATCGAGACGATGAATATCTTTGCGGGAGCGGCCAGCCGACCAAGGCGCGGGCCAGGCAGATCCCCGTAATTGGAATCGGCGGACCGGTGGGATCCGGCAAGACCGCATTGGTTGAGGTTCTGTGCCGCCGGCTTCGTGACCATCACAGTCTGGCTGTCGTCACTAACGATATCTTTACCAAGGAAGATGCGGAGTTTCTGACCCGGCGCGGCATTCTCCCTCGGGATCGCATTGTGGGAGTGGAGACAGGCGGATGTCCGCATACGGCGATTCGGGAGGACGCGTCGCACAATCAGGAGGCGCTCGATGATCTCCTTCACCGGCATCCGGATGTGGATCTCATGTTCGTTGAAAGCGGAGGCGACAATCTTGCGGCCACCTTCAGCCCGGAGCTGGTGGACCATGTCATTTACGTGATCGACGTGGCGGCGGGCGATAAGATCCCGCGCAAAGGGGGACCGGGGATTACCCGCTCCGACCTGTTGGTGATTAATAAGATCGATCTGGCCCCGCATGTGGGCGCCGACTTAGCCGTCATGGATCGTGACAGCCGCCGGATGCGCGGCGACCGGCCGTTCGTGTTCACCAATCTCTTGTCCGGCGAGGGACTCGAACCCGTTGTTGAATGGGTCGAGCAGCGTATGGTTCAACGCGACCGCCCGCTCTCGCATTCTTGAGCCGGCCGAGTGTCTACGCCATCGTGGGCGCCCTGCTTCTGTGCGCAGACCCTTGCGTCGGCGAATGGTCGCTCGTGACCGGCGCCACCGTCTCTTACACCACGAATCTCTTCCAATTTTCCTCGGCAAGCCGTCTCTCAATCGAGCAGGACCCCAGCCAGCCGATTGTCGTTCGTGATGTGCTGTCCAAGCCTTCCGATGTGATTTGGCAGCCATCCGTACGGCTGGCGCGGTCCTGGTCATCGAGACTAGGGACTAGCGAGCTTTCCTTCAAGACCGAAGGCGCCTTGTATACCAAGAATCCGGCGTTCGACAACGCATACTATCGGCTTGCGCTCAGGCAAGAGCTTGAACCCAAGAAGACCGCAGTCCAGTTGATCTATCGTTATACGCCGCACCAATTGCTGGGGCCAGGCCGAGTCCGCTCTCAATCAAGCGAGTACGATGAGGTGCGCACCACCTCGCACGTGTGGCGCGGTGAGCTTGAGCGGCATCTCACCGATCGATGGACCGCCACCTTCATCGGCCGCTACGGACTTCGCTTCTACAATGAACCCTTTGCCGAACGTGATACCCGTTTCTGGAGTGTCGGCCCGCAGATGCAGTATGCGGTGATGCCCTGGTCGACCATCACTCTCGCTTATCTGTATGAACGCGGCCTCGCAGCGGGGCGCGATGATCCTCAAACGGACCTGGACATGTCCTATTACTTGCACTATGTGTCATTCGGCGTTGAGTTCCGCTTGGCGTCGCCGCTGTTCCTGAACCTGGGTTATATCTATCGATTCAGGGGTTGGACGAGCGACCTTGCCGGCGACATCGAATTCGGGCGGCGTGATGCCACCCACCAAGGTGTCGCAGAGATCCGATATGCGGCCTCGGATGCGCTGCATCTGAGGCTCGGATTTCAGCAGACGCAGCAGCATTCGACGCTCCAGTCGAGGAGCTTCCACGCAACGACGGTCAGTTATGGGGTGGAGTATCGCTTCTAACACTCGCATAGAGGATGGACGGGTGGTGCGAGCGATGCATGATTGGGTACGGGATATGATAGTCTGCACAGGGAGCCTTGCATGACAATCCATCCCGGGGACAGAATGGCTGAGGTCGGAACGACCGGGAGCCTTCGTGTCGAATATGCCAAGCGCGACCATCATACGATTATTGCCCGTTCCCATTGTACGAGCCCCTGGCATCTATTCCCGCCGATCTATCTCGACGACAGCGGGGCCGCCTATACCCTTCTGCTGAATCCGTCGGGCGGGCTGGTCGGAGGCGACCGCCTGACGATTGACTTAGTGGTGCGAGCAAACGCGCACGCCATCATTTCCACTCCATCGGCCAATCGCGTGTACCGGTCTTCTTCAAAGGCTCGCGAGTCGGTTCAGACCGTTCGCCTTACGGTCGGAGCAGGGGCGATTCTCGAATGGGTGCCTGAACATACCATTCCCTTCGCGGGCTCGCGCTTTCGGCAGGAGATTCGTGTCCGTCTTGCGCCCGGAGGCGCCGTGGTCCTGTGGGACGCCCTGGCCTCCGGAAGGATGGCGCGAGGTGAGCGGTGGTCGTTTGCCAGTCTGGTGAATGACCTCACGATTGCGACGGCATCCGGCGGCTTACTGAGGGAGCGATTCAGCCTTGGTGATCATGCCGACCATTCGGCCGGCATCGCCCGTGTTTGGGACTATGTGGGATCGCTCTACATTATCAGCGATGCCATCCCTGCGGATAAATGGAAAAGCCTGGAGGTCGGGATTTGCGAAATTCTTGACGGTGAGCCGGGACGATTGTTAGGCGGCATTTCGCGCCCGGCTGTGTCCGGTCTGGTGGTAAAGCTGGTAGCGCGTTCCGCTCCTGTGTTGACCGCCGTCCTTGAGCAGCTCTGGACTGCTGTCCGGTTGACGTTATGGGGATTGCCGGCCGTCACCTTACGAAAATACTAGGGCATATCCGATTGAGACCGCCCGCAAATGCGTTTGACAACCAGGACGGGCCGATGGTACCGTGAGGCCGTTTTGGGGGGGACAACGGAGTCTCCATTTCATCAGATACGAAGTGAAACGGACAATGACGTCCTCGGCTCTTGTGGAGAGCGAGGACGTTTTTTTTTCTTCCCTGCTTGATCCAGTGCAGGATAGTCGTTGAAAGAGGCTGCATCGGAGGATAACGGTAAGATCATGCGCGTACTTCGCATTGCCATGGTGCAGATGAACCCGACGGTCGGGGATCTTGACGGCAATGTGCGTCGAATCATAGGGTGGATTCGGGAGGCCAAGGCGGCGAAGGCCGATCTCGTGGTTTTCCCGGAACTTGCCGTGACGGGCTACCCGCCGGAGGATCTTCTGCTTAAATCGCAATTTGTGGAGGATAACCGGCATGCCCTTGAACAGATCATCAAATGGGTCAGGAAAATCACTGCGGTGATCGGATACGTCGGGCCAGGTAACGCGCCTGCCCATCGGGCAGCGTCTCCACCCGTTCTGCCGGCAGGTCGCCATGAGCTGTTTAACAGCGCCGCGATCATCGCCGACCGGCGGGTCGTCGCGACGTACTGTAAATGGTGTTTGCCGAACTATGGCGTGTTCGACGAGAGCCGCTACTTTCATCCGGGCAAGCGTATTCCGCTGATCATGCTGGACGGGGTGGCCGTGGGCGTGAACATCTGTGAGGATATCTGGTTGCCGGAGGGGCCGACCCGCGCGCAGGCTGCCGCCGGGGCGGAAGTGATCGTAAACATCAATGCGTCTCCCTTCCATATGGGGAAGAGCCGGTATCGAGAACAGATGCTGGCGACCCGCGCAC
>DASSBQ010000048.1:0-6244 GCA_035698625.1 Nitrospiraceae bacterium | reverse complement strand
TTCGCATTCGCTCGGAAGGTGAGGCGGAAGGGCTGCGGATCAGAGCGGCCGGCCAAGCCAAAGCTCAGGAAACAATCGCCAAGACCATCACCCCCGGCTATCTCCAATTCAAACTCTATGACAGCCCAAACTCCAAGTTTGTACTTCTTCCGGACAAACTGAGCATGCCGCTGCTCTTGAATCCCGGCATGGATCAGACGCGGAGGCTGCTCTCCGAGGAGCATGAACCGCGATAGATTCCGCGATACTTCTGCCGCCGACCTGCCACGGCGGGCGCAAAAATCACCGTCGCCCGCCGTGTGCACGAACGGCCTGCACAGTGCGACCCGTGCGAATGTGCTCCATCCGGTAACTCAGGCCCAGCAAGTCTAGCTATTTCTCTCGATAGTCCGCATACGCCGCGATGGCACGGGCATTGCTGCTTAATAAGATGAACGGCGGTCAGTGAGATCTCACGGCCATCTCGAAGTCACGCTGTCGAAAGGAGGACCCTCATGCCATGTCCACGTTGTGGCGGCTTTGTGGTAGTCGACCGATCCTATGCCCACCTCCATGGGGCGACGACTGATCGGCCGATGCGATGCGTGAATTGCGGCAATTATGAAGATGCGGTGATCGACGCGAATCGACGCCACTATCCGGCGCTGCGACATTGCGCGAGAGCCGTCGATGTACCCGGTGGAGGAGTGCTCACGGTCTGGTAAATGCGGAACGGGGTGACCGCCGGTCGGTTTCGCCTGGGTGGGCAAATGAGCCGCCAACTCCTGCGCGCCTTACGCATGGCCTGCCGGAAGCCGGCCGGGGAACGCGTCCTGGCAGAGCGGGTCTCCATTCCTAAATGAGTAGAACTATGGGTTTTCCCTTGTCCTTGAAACAACACCATCCTGCGCCTGAGTGTCCAGACATCGTCCACAACCGCGCGTTCCGCGTCGTGGCCGGGGTGGACTGGTCCGCTGACTCTCTGGCCGGCGTGCGACAGATCGCGACATTATATGCGCCGGACGAGCTGGTTCTCGTCCATGCGTTGTCTTCAGCCGGCGCTCGGGTTGATACGGAGAGACTTCGGCTCCACGTTTCTGCAGGTCGTCATCAGCAAATGTCCGTGGATGCGGCCAGGCGGTGTCTGAAGTGGGTTTCCACCCTCGTTCAGAGGAATGGTTCTACAACCAGGGAAATCTGTGATATCGGGGTTCCAACCACTGTTGTACCGGAGGCGGCCCGTGCCGTCGGCGCAGCGCTGATTGTCGTGGGGCACCGAGGCGCCCGCGAGAATTTGGATAGGAGCATGGGCAGTGCATCGCACCGGATCTGCCTGAATGCCGATTGTTCCACGTTGGTCGTGAGGAAACCGCTCAGTAGCCCTGTGCGGGCGCTGGCCCTCGTCCAGGAGGCAGAAGACGTCGTCGCGCTGGAACGATGGTTGCGCCTGTTTCCCTTTAAGGAGCCGACCGATCTAACAGTCCTGTGTCTCATGCCGCGAGCGCAGGGGGGAGAGCAGATCGGCCCGTTATCGGTGCGGTTCTGGAAAGAGACGGCCGTACAAAATGCTCAGTCGCTTCTGAATGGCATGGTGCATTCCCTGTGCGGGCGCAATCTTCGAGTCACGGGGCGTGCATCCCGGGGAAACCCATCCACGATCATTCTCCAAGAAGGCTACAATTTTGATTTACTGTTGCTGCACGGATCCGATCGGAAAAATCGATATGCCGGTCGGTCGGGACTTCCGTGGCGGACCTTGCTTCGTCTTGCTCCGTGCTCGACTTTGGTTGTTCGAAGTCCAATTGAGATCGCCAGGCGACCCTCTCCACGCTTTTGCTGCCGCCGCGGGATAGAAGAATCCTTCCTGGACCTTTGGCGATAGAGCAGGTGTCCTCCGACTGAAGCGGGACGTCGTTCGTTTCGCACAGTGCGAAATGTGCGATACCGCTCTCTTTTTGGTCTTTGCCGATCAGAATCCCGTTGAATCCTCGCTGGCATGCCCGTTGCCTCGTCCGGAGGTACCGAATGTCTAACCCGGAGGATAAACGGTGCGAAGCCTCTATAAGATCTGGGCCAGCCATAAATTGGGTGATCGGGAGTTGATGTGGGGATTGTTGGCGTTGACGGCTTTGTTGGTGTGGGCAGCGAATGTATTCGCCGGCGATGTTCCTGTGGCCCCGTGACGTGATTGGGAACCGCCGGCTTGACAGCCGGTCAAGACGGCTTGCGGAATGAGCGCAAGCTTAAGACTCTTGGAGCCGGCAACCATCGGAAGAGCGAAGGTCTGTGGCCTAGGCTGGCTGCGATTTCCTATTCCCGTAGATTTCCCAGGTACCCTCCGCGCATCCTTCAGGAGATCTGTAGTCTCCGTTCTGTGAGCCTCGCCAAAGCCGACAGAAGCAATCCGAACTGTTAAAAGCCAAAATGCCGGTGTGTCCATCAAGGCTCGCCCCGAGCGAATATGCACCGGTCGCACGGTGCGAATAGTATGCAGCTGCGCCTGCTGCGATTAGTGATCATAAGGAATCCAATGGTTTCATGGAGAAACAGGTTGGCTTGGAAGCATGTCCAACAGGACTAATTATTGCACCACTATATCTCTATTATGAGCGGTGGTACGGGACAGACCGAGCTCTGAATAGATTGAGAGGACACGTGTGGGCCGTGGTTTTCAACCAGGCGGGCAGCTGAGGGTAAACCTTTTCTAAATGGCGTAAAGGTTGGTTCAATGCGCTGCAAGCGATGCAATGGGTTGATGAACGGGGAAACAGTGATCAATTGCGCCGAAGGAACCAGTCAAGCATGGCTGGAAATATCGCGGTGCATCAATTGCGGGTACGTGGAGGATGCGATCATCTTGGAGAACCGCTTTCAGCCGAGGGTCCAAACGGTCGGCACACGCGCATGCAGACAACCGCGAGCGGTGAGCGTAGGGCTCAACGGAGACGGAAGTCGGCCACGTTGATGTTCTCCTGCCGGTCTGGCTCCAACGAATGTCCGATTCGTTCCGGATCCATCCGCTGAGTGCAACCGAATGGTTCCTCATAGGGACGGGTCTGCGATCACCTTGTCTCTTGAACAAACAAGATGAGGAGATCATGAATTGGGATGAGAGGCACGGGCCGATGATAGAATCGTGGTCTCTTGTGGAGTAAGCAGATAAGGTGCGCGGATGCTGTGGCGACTCTGTCTGATGGTAGTTCTGATTCTAGGTGGAAGCGGATGTCAATCGGGGACTTCGCCCAAGCCCGCTTCCCACGAGGCATCGTTCAGCGATCTCTGGAAAACCTACCGGCACTGCCAAAAGAGTGAAGATCCTCGCGAAATGAAGGCGGATGCGTTGCGCCTCGACCAAACGGTGGAAACGCTGGGTGACGAAAAGGACAGGACATTGGTCCCGGATGGGCTGGAGCGTCTGATTCTTGAGAAGCCCTCGCGCTTGGCAGTCGATCCCAAGGCCATGGCGGCATCCTGCGCGCTCCTCGCGGGCTATCAAGCCCGTGTGGCCGGACAGACAGGACTGGCCGCCGAGATGTTCGGCCATATTCTCAACAAATATCCGGCCACCCGATATCGGTATTATGTGGACCAGGCCTATTACGCTCTCCAAAGCATTAGCGGCGGCGAGCAATTCCTTCCGAAGCACCTTCTTCCCGCCATCGATTCCGGATTGTAAGCTCTCTTGATCAGCAAATCCTTCGCTTCCCTGCAACGGTGCAGTCGACCCGTCTCATCGTCCCTTTCAATGTGAAGAGATCCCAAACGGCACCCGGTGGAACCCGGAAGGGTATTGTCTAGGGCTTGGGTGTAGGCTATTGTTGACATAAGCGGCGGACTGCGGGAGCGGAGTCGTCGAGCCGAAACCTAAGAAGCCTGTGCAATGGCGCAACTTGGCCCGGATAACCAGCGGGAGTTCGAGCGTCTCAAGGCTCACCTCGCGGCAATCGTCGAATCCTCGGATGATGCCATCGTGAGCAAGGATCTTAACGGCATCGTTAGGTCTTGGAATAGGGGGGCGGAACGCCTCTTTGGATATTCTGCTTCGGAAATCATTGGTCAGCCGATTTCCATCCTGATTCCGACGGAACGGCGGGATGAAGAAACCGATATTTTGAGCCGGATCAGAAACGGGGAACGACTCGACCACTTTGAAACTGAACGGCAACGGAAGGACGGCACGTTAGTTCACATTTCCCTCACCGTCTCGCCCATCAGAGATGGGCAGGGTCGGATCATCGGCGCGTCGAAAATCGCCCGCAACATTACCGAACGCAAGAAAATCGAGGAGCAGTTGCATCTTCTTACCGTAGAGTTGGACCGCCGGGTAGCCGAGCGCACCCAGGAACTGGTTCTTTCCCGAGAACGGCTGCGCGCCCTCACTTCGGAGCTGAGTCTGGCCGATCAACGGGTCCGCCGGCAAATCGCCAGCGAGCTCCATGATTATCTGGGGCAATTATTGGTGGTATGCCGCCTGAAACTGAGCCAGGCGGGGCGGCGCGCCGATGTACCGGAACTTGTGCGGCAATTAAAAGATGCGGATAAGATTCTGGACGACGCCATTACCTATACGCGGTCTCTCGTCGCGCAGCTGACTCCTCCGGTACTGCGCGAGTTTGGGCTCACCATGGCTCTGACCTGGCTGGCCGAGCAAATGGCCACCCATGGGCTCACGGTGTCCTTGAAATTGTATTCATCTTCCATTGAACCGGAGGAGGATCAGGCCGTCCTTGTTTTTGTGTCTGCGCGCGAGCTCCTCATGAATGTCATCAAGCATGCCGAGACAGACCACGCAACTTTATCGGTAGAGACAAGCGAGACCGGTCTGCTCACGATCACCGTGACCGATCATGGCAAAGGATTCGACCCGTCGATAGAGAAATTGGCGGCGGTCAAACATTTTGGTCTCTTCAGTATTCGGGAACGGATGGAGGCCTTGGGGGGGAGACTGGATATTGAATCGCGGCCTCGAGAAGGCACGCGCGCCAGCCTGGCGCTGCAATTAGCGCCGATGCAGAAGTCACCGGTGACTGTGCAAACGATGCTTCCGCCGTCTGAGCCGGAACCGGCGGTCGAACTGCCAGCGAGCATGCTTCGGCTGCTCATGGTTGACGACCATCCGTTGGTGCGGCAAGGACTGCGAGGCATTTTGGAGGGCTATTCGAATATCCACATTGTAGGAGAAGCTGCGGACGGGCTTGAAGCAGTCAGGCTGGCGCAGGAGCTTCGACCGGATGTCGTGATTATGGACGTGAATTTGCCGAGGCTGGACGGAATAGAAGCTACGCGCCTGATCAAGGAAACCAGTCCTTCCGTGTCCGTTATCGGGTTATCCGTCCAGAAATCCGCCCAGGTGGAAGGCGCCATGAAAAAGGCGGGAGCTGCCGCATACCTTACAAAGGATGTGGCGGAAGAGCAATTATATCGAGCGATTATCCTGGCATTGGAACGGCGTCCTTTGCGGCTCGGAGCAGCCGGCGCCGGCTGAAGCGGCGGCTCAGGATCCTTCGGCCGGCTGTTCAAATCCCAGATCGAGATCCCCTGCTTCATCAAACGGTAATCTAAAGCGGCTTGGAGATTCCACGAAGACCGTACCCTTCAAGCGGTATCGCATAGATCCTCCGGTTGAACGACCGAGTTCCCGGAGCTGCTTTAAGAAGCTCGCCGTGCCCGTGATTACCTGGACATCGATCACTTCGGAACCGAACCGGGGAACCGAGACCTTCTGACCCGACATCGCGTGGGCAAACTGCCGGTCGTTCAATTCAATGTCGCATCGTATGCCGTGAACATCCAGCGCTTGGTCGTTGGGATTCTGTATCCGAAGCTGGGCGTCGAAGCGCTGCTCAAACAGCGTGATCTCTTTGGGCTCAATCGTCACCAGCGTGACTTTGGGTGATTCAATTCCGGGAGGGATTGTGGAACAACCGTTTCCAAGAAGGCAGGACGCTGCATACACCAGGCACCACGCAAGCGCAGGCCGGTAGCCTATCAGTCTCATCGAGTGGGTCCCTCCCTACGAGCGATTCTCAACCTACTGCTGCGCGCGCCCAAGCGGTCTCTTCGTGCCCGGTCCACGGTTAGACGGCATCTGCTGTTCACGGATAGGTTGTGTACGCCTACCTATGCGATGAGTCAAGCAAGCTCGGCGAAGAGAGGGCCGGCGTCAGAGAGCGAAAAGTAATGGAATATCGGCGCTGTTTGGTCGAAGGGATCGAATGCTGCCAGGCGGATCGCGCCTTGCCGCTCAGGACATAAGCGGAGCGAG
>DASSBQ010000047.1:0-10952 GCA_035698625.1 Nitrospiraceae bacterium | reverse complement strand
AAAGGGGTCTCGAAGTATATCTTGGAGGCGTACCGGTTGTGTCGTGAGCGTGATATTCGCTTCATGGTTGTGTTCGTCCCCGAAAAGTATCGTGTCTACCACGACCTCGACAATTTTGAACTCGGCACAGAGGAGCTGCGGTCATGGAGAGTCAACGACTTGCCGTCCCGCTTGAAACAAGCGTTGACGGCCCTCGCTCCGGACATAGAATATGTCGATCTCACTCCGGCGTTGAAGGAAGAATCACGCAAAGGGATCGCCACGTACCTGTCCGATGACACCCATTGGACAGTGGCCGGCCACCGTGTCGCCGCGGAGGCGATGCATCGGGCGCTCTCCACGCCGGTAGTGCAACGACTGGTCCGGATGAAGAATCCTTAAACGATGGGAATTGTTCAAAGATGGGGCACCGTCACGTTCACGCGAGCCGGACGGTTGCTTCGATCGATGCAATCGCCTCGTAGAGATCGGGGTGTTTAAGGGTATGGTGCAGCACTTGATGCAGTTTTGCGGTGGCGATCCGTTTACCGGGAAGTTTATTATCAGATGCCTCAAGACACGCGACAGACCAGCGCTCGCACGCCGTGCGGCAGATGTCATGCCAGGTTCTCGGGACCCCGTCGCTCACGTTGTATGACTCGCCGCCGCGCCCGCGCTCACATAACCCCAGGCAGATACCGGCCAGATCTTCTACATGGATCAGATTGACGTAGCGGCGTGACGAACCCACGCGGCCGCGCCTGATCCAATCCAGCGGATTGCGTCCCGGTCCATAGATGCCCGCGGCGCGTAGCACAATGGCCCCGCAGCGGGTTCGAAGAAATTCTTCACCCTGTACCCGCGGAAGAGCCTGATTAAGGGAAGCCGACTCATCGAGCCAGGGCGGCGGCACGTCCCATTCCGGAGAAGCCGGATCGTAGGCGGAGGTGCTGCCCAATACGACCAGCCGACGGATATCCATCAGCCGAGCGTCGGCAAACCGACGGACCAGTTCGATCGGTTCCGCCGGGAAGCACCAGAACACGCGGCAATCGGGCGGGAGGGCCGGCCATGTCGCCGGTCGTGCGAGGTCGAATGTGAGCCGGTCATGATCGGAAATATATGGTAGATTGTGCTCGGCATCGCGGCTTGTCGCCAGGACCTGAGCGCCTCGTTCCTTGAGGGCGGCATAGAGATAGCGTCCGGTATAGCCCGCTCCGAGAATGATGAATGGCGAGGAGGTCATGCGGTGCAGATCTGCAATAGCAATCGGTTGTCGTTCATGATGCTTCGGTATCAGCGGTAAGGAGCCTACCATAAAGTCACCGATTACACATGACCATATCATGATCGGGACGATCGCCGGGCTGGCGCTGACGGTATTTGCTATCGATCTCCTTCTGCCGCTCGCGGTGGCTGAGGCGGTTCTCTACGGCGGCGTCGTCCTGCTGGCAGGAGCGGTGGCGAGACGCCCGTGGCTGCCGCTCATCACGGCGACCTGCTGTTCTTTCCTGACGGTGGTAGGCTCGCTGTTCGGCCCGTTTCATCCGAATGTTCCACTCTGGCTTGGAATCAGCAACCGCCTCATCAGCCTGGTTGCCATTTGGGCTCCGGTCGCATTCATTTACCAGCGCCGCCGTGCCGAAGTTCTGTTGCGGGAAGCCAATGAATCATTGGAACACCGGGTGGAGGAGCGTACCGCAGCGCTGACGATGAGCGAACAGGCGTTGAAGCGAAGCCAAGATGCGTTGCATGCCCTGACGGGAAGCATCTTAGCCGCGCAGGACGAAGAACGCCGCCGGATTTCACGCGATTTGCATGACGACATTAATCAGCGGCTGGCGCTCTTGACGCTGGGATTGCAAAGCGTAGAAAAACAGGCGGGCGTGTTGTCCTATGAGGCGCGGGACAGTCTATCGAGCGTGCTCCGGGGGTTGGTGTCGCTGTCGGATGATGTCCGTCATCTGGCCTATCGGTTTCATCCGTCAATTCTTGATGATCTGGGCCTCGAAACGGCGTTGCAGCGTCTTCTGGATGAATTTTCCACGCGTACCCACATCAAAGTGCTGTTCGTCCATCAATCGCTGCCCGTCGTTCTTTCGAAGGACGTTGCGACGGCTCTGTATCGCGTAGTACAAGAGTGTTTGTCCAACGTCACCCGCCATGCGAAGGCGAGCAGAATCGAAGTTGAACTGACGGGAGACGAGCGGTTTATCGAATTGATGATCCGGGACGACGGCGTTGGATTCGATATGGAAGCGATGACGACCAGCCAACGCGGGTTGGGATTATTGAATGCGCAGGAACGTTTGCTGGTATTCCATGGTATCTGTGAAGTGCACTCTGAGCCGGGGAAGGGCACTCGCGTGCACGCGAGGATTCCAACGGCACTGGGGGTCCAGTGACTTTGCCGAGGGTTCTGCTGGCGGATGATCATACCCTGGTCGTCGAGGGATTTCGGCGCCTGCTGGAAGATCAATGCCAGCTGGTCGGGACGGTCCCGGATGGACGCGCATTGCTCGAAGCGGTGCCGAGCCTCAAGCCGGATATCGTCATCGTGGATATTTCCATGCCGGTGATGAACGGCATTGAAGCGGCCCGCCGGCTCAAGGCCAAGCATCCGGATGTCAAGATTCTGTTCATTACGATGCACGCCGATCCGGCGTATGTGCGGGCGGCTTTTAAGGCCGGGGCGTCCGCCTATCTGCTGAAGCGCTCCGTCGGAGAAGAATTGGGCCAAGCCCTCCGTGCGGTCGAAAGCGGCAATTATTATGTGACGCCCCTTGTGACGCGTGAAGTCATCGACGGTCTGCTGCGCGGAGTTGAGGGACCTCCTTCGCAGGGCTCCGAACTGACTACGCGCCAGCGGGAAGTCTTGCAGCTCCTGGCGGAAGGCCACAGTGTGAAGGAAATCGCCGGCATGTTGAAGGTCTCTCCGCGGACTGTGGAGTTTCATAAGGCGCAGATCATGGATCAGCTCAACCTCCATACGACCGTCGAACTCGTCAAATATGCCATCGCCCAGGGACTGACCGGGCACTCCTAAGCGTCTCCTCATCGCTTCTCTTCACCCTTCTGCTCATTTCTGAAGAATCAGGTCTGGGGAATCAGGCTGTTTTTCCGGGAATCACCCTCCTTTGATTATTCACCGGCCTTGGGTTACGGCATTCCGTGCATGGTCGACCAAGCGAGCAATTACCTGGTCATGAGCCAGTAGTTTTATTACGATGTGACAGGTAATAATACCCGTGTGATTTGCCATACAGAGGCCTACATTGGGCGCCTCATTACAACGAAACGAATCCCCCTGAGGATGAGCGATGGCGCGCCTACGCGTGGTCATAGGAGATGCGTCCCGGCCGATGCTGGTCTTCATGGAATTGCTTCTGCAACCCCATTTCGAGATCGTGGCCTCGGTGACCGACGGCGAGGCCCTCTTGCTTGCCGCCCAAAGCATGAGGCCGGAGCTGATCATTCTCGACTTCTCCCTTTCATTCCTCGATGGACTGGCGGTTGCCAAACGGCTGCGAATCGAGCTGCCGCGCGCCAAAGTTGTGTTCTTTACGACGCACGAAGATCCCGTTTATGCCGAAGCTGCCTTTGCAGTCGGAGCGTCCGGGTACCTTGTTAAACAGCGCACGGACGACCTCCTTCATTTCCTGATCCGCATTGTGAACGGCGAACTGATCCAACACCCCGAACGGATGAAACGACCTGAATCGGCGCCCGGCAATGAATGCCTATCGCCAAGCAGATGAGGGCGCCCGTATCGAAACGGAGCAAATCGATGGCCCGAATACTTCCGATGTGTGAATTGTGTCGCCGGGTGTACGATAACCAGCGTAAGCTGGGCGAAGTGCCGTGGATCGAGGTCCAGCGCTACCTCAGCCGCCACGTCTTGGCGGCGTCGGACGTGGAGTTCTCCAGCGCCTATTGCAGCGACTGCCAGAATTCCTATCGCCTGCTGAGCACCTACGGCAACCGTCTTTGATCATGCCGGCCGCGGCGACGCCCGACCGGAATCCCACGCTGTTTTCCCCCCGCCCGGAGATGCTACCATGGAGCATCCATGACTCTTTCACGATTCCATCCCATCCTCGCCGAATGGTTTGAACATCGCATCGGCATCCCCACGGAAGTTCAGCAGCATGCGTGGGCCCACATTCAAGCCGGGCATGATGCGCTGATCGCTGCGCCGACCGGATCCGGCAAGACACTCGCCGCCTTCTTCTCCTGCATCAATCTTCTTTTTCAGAAGGCCTTGGCGTGTGAACTGGACGATCGTACTCACGTGCTGTACGTCTCCCCGTTGAAGGCTCTTAGCAACGATGTGCAAAAGAATCTGCACCGTCCGCTCACTGAGATCGGTCAGGCGGCGCTGTCCGCCGGTCTGCTGTTGCCGGAGTTGCGGGTGCTCGTTCGGACCGGGGATACCTCCATGGCGGCGCGCCAACAGATGCTGCGCCGGCCTCCGCATATTTTGATCACCACTCCCGAATCCCTGTTCATTCTGCTGACGGCTGAAAAAAGCCGGCGGCTCTTGCACACGGTCCACACCGTGATCGTCGACGAAATCCATGCGGTCGCCTCGAGCAAGCGCGGCGCCCATCTCGCGCTCTCGCTGGAACGCCTTGAAGCGCTGACCGACCAGAGGCCACAGCGCATCGGGTTGTCCGCGACGCAACGGCCCATCGAAACAGTGGCGCAATTTCTAGTGGGCGCGCGGCCGCTGCCGGTCATTGCGGACGTCGGGCATCGGCGTGAACTTGATGTGGCCGTCGAAGTCCCCAAGGATGAACTGGGCGCGGTAGCCACCAATGCGATTTGGAAGGACATCTATGACCGGATCGCCGAACTGGTTCAGGTGCATCGCTCCACACTGGTCTTCGTCAATACCCGGCGTCTGGCGGAGCGGGTCTCTCACTCTCTTGAAGAGCGGCTGGCCCATATGGGGGCCGGAATCGTCGCGGCCCACCATGGCAGCCTGTCCAAGGAAATCAGGCTCGCAGCCGAAGATCGCCTCAAGGGCGGCCAGGCGCGAGTGGTGGTCGCCACGGCTTCGTTGGAGTTGGGCATCGATGTAGGCACGGTGGATCTCGTCTGCCAGATCGGCTCCCCCCGATCCATTGCGACCTGTCTGCAGCGAATCGGCCGGGCCGGTCATTGGATCTCCGCTCTCCCGAAGGGCCGGCTGTTTGCCACGACGCGGGATGAACTGGTCGAATGCGCGGCGTTGCTGAGAGCCATCAAGGCTGGGACACTGGATCGAATCGAGATCCCCGAGCGCCCCCTGGATGTCATGGCGCAGCAGTTGGTTGCTGCTGTCGCCACGCAAGCCTGGGATATCGACGATCTGTACGCGCTTGTCCGGCGTGCCTATTCCTACCGGAACTTGGACCGCTCATCCTTTGATGACGTGTTGGAGATGCTGGCCACGGGCATTGCCACCAGCCGCGGCCGGGGACATGCCTATGTCCAATATGATCGCATCAACCGCCGCGTGCGCGGCCGGCGCGGCGCCCGCCTGGCGGCCATCACCAGTGGAGGCGCCATTCCGGAAACAGCGAACTATACAGTCATTGCGGAACCGGACGGGACCGTGGTGGGATCGGTGGACGAAGATTTTGCCGTTGAAAGCCTTGCCGGCGACATCATCCTCCTAGGCAACACCTCATGGCGGATTCGCGGAGTGGAGAGTGGGAAAATGCGGGTCGAAAACGCGCATGGCGCCCCTCCGTCAATCCCGTTCTGGCGCGGGGAGGCCCCGTCGAGGACGGCGGAGCTGTCGGCCGAAGTCGCCGGACTCAGGGCCGCTCTCGCGCACCAGCTGTTCCGCGCCGATCCAGACAGCCATCACAACCGAGCCGTTATTGGGTGGGTACGGGCGGAATGCGGCCTCGATCAACGCGGAGCCGAACAGGTCGTCGCCTATCTCGTTACCGGGCATGCGATTCTCGGAGCCGTACCGACTCAGCAGACCATCGTGGCTGAGCGGTTCTTTGACGAAAGCGGCGGCATGCAGCTCGTGATCCACGCTCCGTTCGGTGGCCGCGTGAATCGGGCCTGGGGGCTGGCACTGCGAAAGCGTTTCTGCGTCACGTTCGACTTTGAGCTGCAAGCCGCCGCGACGGATGAGGGCATCGTGATTTCGCTGGGAGAGCGCCACAGTTTTCCCCTGGCTTCGGTTTTCGAATATCTGCGATCGGAGACCGTACAGGAGGTGCTGCTGCAAGCTGTGTTGCAGGCGCCGATGTTCATGACCCGGTGGCGATGGAATGCCACGCGCGCCTTGGCTCTCCTGCGATTTTCCGGAGGGAAGCGTGTCCCGCCGCAGATTCAGCGGATGCGGTCTGAAGATCTCCTGGCGGCGGTCTTTCCCGATGCCCTCGCCTGCCAGGACAACTTCCATGGAGATCGGCTTGTGCGCCAAGTGCCGGATCATCCGTTGGTCCAAGAAACGTTGCGGGATTGCCTGACCGAGGCGATGGATACGGATGGACTCGTCGCAGTCTTACAGCGGATCGAACAGGGGACCATCTCATGCCTGGCGGTCGACACGCCGCTCCCCTCGCCCTTCTGCCACGAAATTCTCAATGCGAATCCTTACGCCTATTTGGATGATGCTCCTCTCGAAGAACGGCGGGCCAGGGCCGTTGAGATGCGTCGGAGCCTGCCGCCGGAGTTGGCGGATGCAGTCGGAGCCCTCGATCCCGCCGCCATTGCCGAGGTGGCGGCGGAGTCCTGGCCGGCCGTACGCGATTCGGATGAGCTCCATGACGCCTTGCTCACTCTTGTGTGGGTTCCCGTTGAGGACACCGCCGGATGGGCGGCGTATGCGGCGCCACTTACAGCCGATCGTCGGCTTCTTCTGCTTCGGATAGATGGGCGGATCATCGGCTGGATGCCGATGGAGTACCATTCCCATGGCAGGATTCTGTTTCCCCGTGCCACGGCGGACCAGGCGGCAGTCCTGCCGGACACGGGCGAGGCTCTCGAGCGTTCTGAAGTCATTGACAAAGTCATGGCCGGCTGGATGGAGAGCATCGGTCCGACGACCGCCGACGAATTGGCTCAACGACTTCACTTTGACGTAGGGGAAGTCAACGCGAGTCTTCTTCGTCTGGAGGCCCAAGGACAGATCCTCCGCGGCCGCTTCCGTCCATCCGGCGGGGCGGTTCCTGCGGCGGCGCCGGGCGAGTGGTGCCACCGGCGGCTGCTGGCGCGCATTCACCGCTTGACGATCGGGAAGCTGCGCAAAGACATCGAGCCGGTCACCGCCACGGAGTTCATGCGGTTCCTCTTTCAATGGCAGCATGTCGCGCCAGGGTCACGGATGCATGGCGAAGCGGGGCTCCTCGAAGTCATCGGGCAATTGGGCGGCTATGAAGCGGCGGCTTCCGCATGGGAACCGCATCTCTTGAGGATTCGTCTGGCTAAGTATAATTCAGAGATCCTGGACCGTGTCTGCCTGAGCGGAGCGGTCGCCTGGGGACGTCTGGATCCCCATCCCAAATTATTGTTGCAGGAGGCGCGGGAGCTTGGCCGCCGGATTCAGCCGTCCAGCGTCGCGCCGATCGGCATTTTTCTGCGGGAAGACATGGACTGGTTGCTCGGCTCTTACCATCAGGATGAAGGCAACAACATCGACTGGAGCGCGGCGCTGACAGCAGCGGCGGACCAGGTATATCGGTATTTGTCGCAGCGCGGCGCGAGCTTCTTCCATGATCTGACACGAGGAACAGGATGTCTGGCAGCGGAAATTGAAGATGCGCTCTGGGAACTCGTGACGGCCGGGTTGGTGACGGCGGACGGGTTCGATAATTTGCGGGCTTTGATGGATCCGAGGCGCCGGCGGGCCGAAACACAGGGGCGGGGCAGAAGGCCGCGGCATGTGGCAGGGCGTTGGTCGCTCCTGCGAAGCAGCCAGACTCCGGACGAATCGGGCCGCGAGCGCTTGGCTGAGCGGATGGCAACCAAGTTGTTACGCCGCTACGGAGTGGTGTTTCGCGATTTGGTTCGGAAGGAAGGCGGATCGTTCTGGTGGCGTGACCTGTTGGTGCAGTATCGCCGCATGGAATTAAGAGGGGAAGTTCGGGGCGGGCGTTTCGTGAACGGTTTCACGGGGGAACAATTTGCGTTACCCGAGGCGGTGGAAGCCTTGCGCGCGGTGCGGAAAAAGGCGGCTGGATCGGCTACCGGGATGGAACTGCGGCTGTCAGCCAGCGATCCATTGAATCTGATAGGCGTCATTCTTCCCGGGTCTCGCATACCGGCCGTACCTTGGAACTTTGTGGTGTTCAAAGACGGGGAGTTCGTGCGGGCGATTTTCGGGCGAGAGTCGCGGGCGGTCACGTCTGATGAACAGGTGCCGGCCCTTGAACAGCAACGATAGTAGATGAGACCCTGTCCCCGGCGGGTCCGCAGTCCTTGAACGCTTTCGTCTTCCTGCTACGCCGGAATCGCGAGTACCGGACAACGCGCGCCATGCAGCACCCGTTCGGTGGTGCTCCCGAGGAGGGAGTCCAGGAGGCTGTCATGACCTTTGGTGGCCATGACAATGAGGTCCACGTCATACTCGGCGCCTGACGCGAGAATCCAATCTACTGCATTGCCGTCCCCTACGATAGTGTGCCAGCTCCAACCAGGATGTTCCGGCATGGGAACAGGGGGCAATCCTTCGCTGTCGCCGGAATGCGCGAGTTCGAATGTGATCTTGTCGCTGCCGGCGAGCGATGCCAGCGTGGTCGCAATGTGAATGGACCGAACAGGCGACGGATCTCGGGAAATCGGCAGCAGAATACGGTGCAGAGCCGTCCGACCGTCCTCCAACGATACAAAACCTTCCACATGGGAAGGAACGAACAATGTCGTCACCTGAGCGGCCCGGGACACCACTTCCGATTCAGGCTCATGAATCCAGTGAAAGCGCCCTTCGTGCGGGTGCGTGGATAGGACCATGAGATCGCTCGGTGACTGCGTCAGATGGTGAAGGAGCGCCGCTTTGGGATCGTTCGCCAGCGCTCGAATCTTCTTAATCCTGAGGCCGAGTGAGGCAACCTGCTCTTTGGTGCTGCCTTCGGGCAGCGCGCCCCATTTCTCCAACGTCGGCCTGACTCGTGGGAAATCCTCAAAGCCTTCCGGTGTCACGGTCGGATCGACGTGCATGATCGTCAGCTCCGCCCGCGCGAGCAATGCCAGTTTCAAGGCATGCGCGAATGCTACTTGGCTGCCGGGCGAAAAATCAGTTGGATGAAAGATCCGTTGCAGCGCCACTGGACTGGCCGAGTCAGTCATCATCTCGCCTGGATGTCTTTTCAAGATTCGAACGGATCTGCCCGTTACGAATCGTTCTGTCGGATCCGTCGCCTAACTGAAAACGGCGCACTATACCACAGCTCGCCCGGATTGTGGCACGGTCGAAGAGCAGTGCTTGTTGTATCGTGGAATGGTGATTAGTGGAATCTCTGCCGCCGCGGGATACGACTTTCCCTCGGGTTACTGTTTGCTACCGGGAAGGGGGCTGGGGCAGAGCGCCAGCGGAAAAATGTAGGTGTTGCCTGGCGTCGTTCGGCAGGGAAGGTGAAGATAGATGATTTCATCTTCTCCGGACTGCCCGGTACACTCGTGCGGTTTCGTCCACCGGGTCGCGAGTTCCTGTTCTTGCGGAGAAGGGTTTCGAAGAGCGTTCTTGTCCATGTAGGGACCTCCGCCGATGAGGCGTTGCATAGCCAGGCAGCCTTGGCGATGAGCGAATCTCTTCAACTATACCGCAATTTTCTGTTTTGTCAGCAGCGGGGTGAAGAAGCGACAACCAAGTGAGAGTAGATCGAGGCCAGGCGCCGAGCGCCTGGCGAGCGGGCAGCGTCGGCTTCGCCGCGATGCGAGGAGGACTATATGGGTGAGCCCTGTCTGCTCAGCGCTGCAGCTCGACCGCACATACGCCTGCGTGGTCTTATATTTATCCATTAAATGTTCGACTGACGAACGGCGGGCAGCTCCGGGTTTCGCCATAATGCGATAGGTCGGCTTTCGCCATTGTTCATCAATTTTACCCTGTCGCGCGCGACTATAAGGCTGCACCGAAGCGGTGCAATGCCGTCGCGTGCTGACCGTATGCGCTGTCCCATCGTACATGCCGCTATGGCGAGAACCTCCGTGCCCCTCCGTTCCAGCCGAACGTGTCAATAGCTCGTCACAGGGATGATGAACCTACCTGCACTACGCGACCACCCTGTTCGGGAGGATGTGGAACATCGTGTCGGCTCATTGCCTCGTCAGCCTCGCAAACATGACGCAAGTTGGTCCTCGCGCCGCAGCTTTTCGCCTTCGCCCAATTCGCGACGCACGACTCACCATCCATGTTCCTCATATCATGTTAGCGCCATGGCGACAGCCTCCGTGTCCATGTCTTTCATCAGAGCTAACAACGAGAGGTGATTGACAAGGTGTAGCCATATGGATACAGTTGCCTTTGTTGGAGATTCGTAAGACTCAGGCGTTTTCGAAATGGTTGGACGGGCTACGCGATCTACACGCGCGGGCTCGCATTCTCGTGAGAATTGAGCGGTTGGCCGAAGGAAATGCTGGAGATGTGAAGCCCGTGGGCGAGGGCGTCTCCGAAATGAAGATTGATTACGGGGTTGGTATCGAGTGTATTTCACAAAGCGCAAGGGAGCAAGTATCGTATTGCTGCGTGGTGGTGACAAACGAACACAAGATGCCGATATCGCACGCGCGTTACGGTTCGCGCGAAATCTGTAGGAGCAATCATGGGAAAGACCAAAACAACTCATTACGATGTCGCAGACCATCTTCGAACACCCAAGGACATGGCGGCATATCTCGAGGCGTGTTTCGAAGAGGCCAACGGCGATGCGGCATTCATTGCTAAGGCGATGTGACATATCGATCGAGCAAAGGGAATTGAACTCGTTGCGCGCGATGACGGCCTGTCTCGTGAAAGCCTGTATAAA